>NZ_CALGVK010000063.1:0-40627 GCF_937930195.1 uncultured Empedobacter sp. | reverse complement strand
TACTTTTATTGCCATAAAAAATGCCCCCAAAAGTGTCTAACTTTTTGGGGGCAGTCTACATTGATGAGCTTTTTGTTATTTTGTTAAATCTACTTTTCCATTTTTGTAATAAAACTTGGTTGGAGAAAAATCATAATTGTAAATAATTTTATCTTCTTTATCATACAATTTCATATTTACTAATATAAAATTATTAAACGATAAATGTCTATAGTTTATATCGTCAAAAATCCCCAAACGGATAAAAGGATTCTGTTTTTTATCGTATTTATAGAAAGAAAGTACATTACGTGCATTCGAATGATCAGTAGAATCAGCTTTATTAATTTGTCTAATCTCGATACTATCCAAGTTCGTTAAATGAGGGTAATTTGAATTTCTGTTCCAATAATATTTCTGAATTTCTAAAATTTTCCCTTTTTCTATTTTGACTGAATCCAAAACAGAATCTCCTTCAATTGCAGAATATACATATTTAGTATTTATTTTATCTTTAGTAGAAGTTAATTTCTGAATTATCTTCTCTTTAAAATAATTTTTAACTTGATAAGTTCCCTTTTCTATAATTACTCCACCTTCAGAAATCTCATATAAAGAATCATTGGTATATTTCACTTTTTGAGAACTCATGATATAATGAAAAGATTTAATATTTTTTTCTATTGGTCTTTTTTGATCATCATATTTAATTTGAATACTATCAAAATTATAATCTGGTAAAGATTCATTTACAAAATATCTATTCGAAAAAAAACCTTTCGGAAACAAATTATCATTCGATTCTACCAAATATTCTTCTTCTTGAATATCCTCATCACAAGAAATTATAAACAAACTACAAAAAGCAATTAATAAATATCTAAACATTTTTCATACAGTTTATTGCAAAAATAAACTTATTTATTTAAAATACCCCTTGTTGTGTAATAATATTTCAAACTAAAAATAATTCTATTTCAACTTAACATTTCTAATTGGCTTAATAAATAAAGAGATTAAAATGACGGTTAAAATTGTCATCGATCCTCCAAAAATAATGGCAGGAACAATCCCTAAAAATGTAGCTGCAATTCCACTTTCCAAAGCACCTAATTCGTTAGAAGAACTCACAAAAATTGAATTGACAGATGATACACGACCTTTTAAATTTTCGGGTGTTTTGATTTGTAAAATACTTTGACGAATGACCATTGAAATAGCATCAAATGCACCACCAAAAAGCAGAACAACAAAGCATAAATACAAATTTCGACTGAAACCAAAACCTATAATACAAACTCCAAACATCGCAACTGCACCTAATAATTTTGGACCTACATTCCCTTTTAATAAACTTGGAATTATTGACAAAAAAAACATCATGATTAACGATCCGATTCCATGGGCTGAACGTAAAAACCCAAAAGCTTCTGGTCCTAATTTTAATACTTTTTCAACAAAAGCTGGTAACAACGATTCTGCTCCACCAAAGAAAACAGCAAACATATCTAAGCTCAAAACGGCTAATATAATTGGTGTACCCCAAATAAATCTCAATCCCTGTTTGATTCGTATCAATGGTGATTCTGTTGATTCAGATTCGGAAGTTTCAGCTGGTTTTTTAGCAATCATTAAAATCATCATCATCGAAATACACATGATAGCAAATGCCGTTATTAAAGCTGCCTCAATACCAAATTTGGCTAAAATAACTCCACCAGCTAATGGTCCTAAAACTGAACCAATCATAAAAGCAGAAGAAGAAATTGGAATTGCTTTCGTATAATTTTCTTTGCGAACAACTAATGCTAATAGTGCAAATAACGCTGGTCCGCTAAATGCTCTTGTCAACCCCAAAATAAAAAAAGCAAAATAACAAACGCCTAAATAAATTGGAATTCCGATTGCTTCTCTTACTGAAGGAAAATTAACAATCATCAAGACAAAAGAAGCTGTCATAAAACAACTTATACTCCGTACCAAAATCATTCGCTTATCTAATTTATCCACTAGTTGTCCTGCATAAAATGCGGTAAAAAGAATGGGCAAAAACTCAGCTAAACCTATTAATCCAAGAAAAATTGCTTTCTGTGTGACTTGAAAAATTTCGTAAGCAACCGATGTGCTTTGTATAAATAATGCGAAGATTAAGGAAAATCTTAAAAATATAAATGGTACAAATTCTTTATTTTTCCAAATAGATGGAATTTTCTCCTCTGATGTCATTTTACGAATTGAATTTTAAACCTTAAATGTACATTGATTTTAAGAAAAAATAAATTGATTTTGGATAATTAATTTGTTCCAATATTAAACCAAACTTCCATTAATTCTATTCAAAAATTACTAAAAGTTTATTGTTAAATTATAAATTAATTTAAAAAAGCGATACTCAAAGTACCGCTCTCCTAAATATGGTGTAAAATTAAATTAACGAAATTTAGAAAAATCTCGTTTACGTTTTTCTAAGAACGCATTTCTACCCTCTACAGCTTCTTCTGTTCCGTAAGCAAAACGAGTTGTTTCACCAGCAAATATTTGTTGACCAACCAATCCATCATCCACTAAATTGAACGCGTATTTCAACATTTTGATTGCTGTAGGAGATTTTGTTAAAATTTCTTGTGCCCAATCAAAAGCTACTTGTTCTAACTCATCATGAGGAACAACTAAGTTCACCATTCCCATCTCATAAGCCTCTTGAGCAGAGTAATTCAATCCTAAAAAGAAAATCTCTCGCGCACGTTTTTGACCAACTTGTTTTGCCAAATAAGCCGAACCATAACCTCCATCAAAAGACGCAACATCGGCATCTGTCTGTTTGAAAATCGCATGCTCCTTAGAAGCTAATGTCATGTCGCAAACAACGTGTAAAGAATGTCCTCCACCAACTGCCCAACCGTTAACCACAGCTACTACAACTTTAGTTGAAAAACGAATCAAACGTTGAACTTCTAAAATATTCAAACGACCAACACCATCTTGTCCTTCGTAGCCTTTTGCTCCACGAACGCGTTGATCTCCTCCCGAACAAAAAGCCCAACCACCGTCTTTTGCAGATGGTCCTTCTCCTGTTAACAGAATTACACCAACTTCTCGATCTTCTTCTGCTAATTGAAAAGCGTCTAACAATTCGAAAACTGTTTTTGGACGAAACGCATTACGAACTTCAGGACGATTAAAAGCAATACGCATTACACCATCACATTTCTTAAACGTGATATCTTCATATTCTTTTACCGTTTGCCAATTTATTGTTGCCATTATATTTTGTATTTTATTTTAATTTTTAACTTTTCGAAAATAAGACTTTTCTTACAATTTAGACTCTTTTAGTAAAACTATTGATTAAGATAATTTATGTTGAATAAATTAATAACTCACCTATTGTTTTGGATTTCAATTCTGTCTCATGCCATTCCTTTTCAGGTACAGAATCTGGCATAATTCCACCTCCGACATACAAATTCACTTTATTCGAATAGATTTTTGCACAACGAAGATTCACAAAATATTCAGATGCTATTTTATTTTGATACCCCATAAAACCTGCATAAAAAGAGCGATCATATCCTTCATTTTTTAAGATAAAATCTTTCGATAAATCTTTTGGCATTCCACCAACAGCAGGCGTTGGATGCAAGGCTTTCAATAAATCGTAAAGCTTTGTTTTATCGTTTAATTGAGCTGAAATATACGATTTCAAATGTTCAAAAAAACCAGCATTTACCGAAAACGGACCATCCACATCAATATAAGCAGTATAAGGTTTTAAAGTTGAAGCAATATAATCGGTAACAACTTGTTGTTCATGGTATTCTTTTTCCGTCCAATCATCTTCTTTCGCCTTTGTACCTGCCAAAGAAACTGTTTCGATGAATTGATTATTTTCTTTCAATAAGAGCTCTGGAGACGCACCAATCCAACATCCTTCTTTAACATCATAACGCAAATATAGATAGGCATTTGGATAATGTTGGTGTAAGTTTTTGAATGTTTCGGCTAAATTAACTGCTGTTTTTGCAAGTGAATTGATTCGACTAATTACAATTTTTTTTGTTGCCGACTCACTGCGTAATTCTTGAACAGTTTTTTGAATTAAATTAATGTAATTTTCGTACGAAATCGCTTCATTTTGATCAGATTCTGGTAAAGAAAGTTCAAAATTTGGTAATTGATCAATTGGTATTACTTGAACCTCATCATCATTAAATTCAATTAATTTTGAATTATCGAAACTATTGCAAATAAATTGATTATCTGTTACAATAGCTTTATTCTCCCATAACTCGACTTGTGTCGTATTTGGTTTTCTGAAAAGTATAAACGGTTTTTGATTCTGAATTAATCTTTCAAGTTTCTCTTGAAATTTTTTAAACATGTTTTTTAGAAATAATGGCGTTAGTTAAATGAGTATAACAAATTAATTTATCGTTTTCATCTTTGATTTCAATCTTAATCAAATGCGATGTACGACCTCTTTTTACGACTGTTGCATGTCCAAAAATTGTCCCCTCTTTCTTTGGTCGAAGATGATTTGCATCAACATGTTGCCCTACAGCAACGTAATCATCAGATGCTAAAATTATATTGGATAAGGTACTTCCTAAAGTTTCAGCTAAAACAATTGATGCGCCACCATGCAATAATCCAAAAGGTTGATGAACTTTCGGTGTAACAGGCATTTTTCCAGCTAAAAAATCTTCTCCAACTGCTGTAAATTCAATATCTAATGTTTCAAGTAATGTGTTTTTTGACATAGCTTGAAATTTTCTTAAACTATCTTGTTCGTTCATCATCTAATGTATTTTTGGGTTATAAAGTTCGGGATGTTTTGCTGTTACATCTTTGTAAAAATCTTGAATTTCATCCATCACATCATTCAAAGATCTATTTTCTGTTTCTACAATTTTTGAAATTCCAGCTCGCTTTTTCTTAAAGTCACAATATGCTAAAACAATCGGAACATCAGCTTTCTGCGCAATATAAAAGAAACCATTTTTCCACTTTTCTGCACGTGAACGCGTTCCTTCTGGCGTATTGATTAAGTATAATTTATCTGCTTTTTTTAAAATATCTGATGCAAAATCAACCATATTATGTCGTTGTGAACGATCGATTCCGATTCCTCCCATTTGTTTGATAAAATAACCATACCAAGGCTTTGTCCAAGCATCTTTGATAAACATTTTCATTGGAATTCCCATTTGCCAAAAAGCTAAAATCGTATAGTAAAAATCCCAATTAGAAGTATGTGGCGCACAAACCAAAACGCATTTATCTACCTTTGATAAATCCAGATGATTGTCTAATTTCCAACCTCCTAACGAATACAATAATTTACCTAAAATTTTTTTCATAAATATGGTACATTAAACCTATACAAACATACAAAACTCAAAACGGATATTTGTAAATGTGACGAAAATAAAAAGAGACATTTCGTTTGAAATGTCTCTTTTTTGTATAGTATAAATTAAAATTCTTCTTTGGTCTATGCAAAGAAATCAACGATTATTTGAATGATTTCTGTAGTTAATGTTAATAGAATCTGTATCATCTTTGTAGTTTATTTCTTGGTTTGATTTTTCTTTTTTGTTTTCGGTTCTTGGTAAATTTAATCCTACAGATCCTTCATTACTTTCAACACGAATACCATTTTTATCGATTCTAACTTTTGCCGAATCGTTTCCGTCATTTACATGTATGTTTACATCTCCTTCGAAGTTATCATCTTCAGAATCTGTATCCTTTTGACAATTCAAACATACGATTTTTTTTCCATTAAATGCAAAATAATTATTATTTACATCGTTAAAATAATCGGTATCGTATTGTCCAGATCTGATATTTACCGAATTTGATTTTCTGACAAATAATACTTTATTTTTCGGTACATAAATTTTAATATCAACTGTTTGTTCTCTGAATTTACCGTTTTTTGGAATTTTAACAAATTTATCTAAATTCAATTTGTTTCCTTCTAATTGATAATTGTATTTAATCGACTCTAAATTACGCTTTGCTTCTTCTTTACTTCCACCTTTTGATGAATATCTAATTTCTAAATGAACGTTATTATCATTACTTTCTTCGATATCAAATGTTTTGTAAATTGGAATAACTAAATTACCTTCTTCATCAATTAATTGCTCTAAATCATTGAAACCACTGTATCTATAATTCCCTTCTTCTCTATTCGTAAATTCTATTTGAAGCGTGTCTGAAGGAATATTTAGTACTTTATCTTCAGTCATTTCAACAGAATTTCTGAATTTACTTGCGGTACTTATCGAAATTCCGATGATAGCAAATAAGGCAACGAACCAAAGAGCGATTGATCCAAAAATAACGGCTTTGCTCACTGTTACACGATTCCAAAAACATTTTACGCCTAAAATTGTCAATAAAACACCTGGAATTACCATTAAGATTCCACCAAAAATCTTTGCAGCCATGCTCATCCATTCTTCCTCAACTATGTAGCCAAATAATTCTGTAGGCATTTCTGTCCACGTTGTGAAAAAGAAGAAGAATCCAGCAACAATAAGTCCAATTCCCGAGCTCAGTATAATAAATCCAATAAACCAAAGTAATAGTCGACCAAAAACACCAAAGACTCCACCTAATTTATTACTTAATTCTTTACCTCCGCTAACAACCGTTTCACTGGCTTGTTCTACGTTTTTTTTTAAGGTATCTATGTTTGCTGGTTGTCCATACATTTGCAATTTTTCTGATGTAGTTTTTGCTTTTGGAACAAAAATTAATAAGATAAAATAACAAAAAACAACCAACCAAAACGAAACACCAAGAGTTGCAACTCCTAACACAAGTAAAACCAACCAAATTGCTCGTACAAACCAAGGATCTACGCCCATATAATGTGCCAAACCAGCAGATAATCCTGTTACAATTGTATCATCTGGGTCACGGTACAAACGTTTTGCTCCTGTTTGTTGTCCTCCATACGATTGGTTATTTGATGATGAAGTGTAAGAAGAATTTGTTGATGACGTCGTTTCACCCTCTTCATCCTCTACTTTATATTGATCTGGATGCCCCATCGTTGCAATCACAAAATTAATATCATCCTCGTTCACGACTTCTCTAAATTTTAATCGTTCGCGAAACAATTCAGCAATACGGATTTCTACATCTTCAATAATATCTTCAATACCTTCTGTTCCTCTCAACGAAGTTTTTACATCCTGTAAATAGGTTTTTAATTTATTATAGGCGATTTCGTCTAACACGAAAGAAAATCCTCCTATACTTATTGATACTGTCTTATCCATTTTTGTGCGTTTCTGTGGTTACTTTATTCACGGCTTCGATTAACTGATCCCAAGTAGCAGCTAATTCTTTTAAAAATTCTTCACCTAACTCTGTAAGTGCATAATATTTGCGAGGTGGTCCTGAGGTTGATTCTTCCCAACGATATTGTAAAAGGTCATCATTTTTTAATCTTGTTAAAAGCGGATATAATGTTCCTTCAACAACAATCATCTCTGCTTTTTTCAATTCGTCTATGATATCAGATGCATAAGCATCACCTTTTTTAATAATGCTGAGAATACAATATTCCAGTACACCTTTTCGCATCTGAACTTTTGTTTTCTCTATATTCATAAGAACGGCTTGTTTTATTTTGTTATACAAATATATATAAAAGTTTTAGTATTATGCAAAACAAAGTACTGAATTATTTTTAGTATTATATATAAAAACTACAACAATCGGTCTATTTATCAAGGATTGATATAAAAATATTTTTTTTAAGTTTTTTTACATTCTTTTCTAATTAATTTTTTTAGAATAAAAATTTAAATGTTTTTATTCTATTCAATAAAAACCTCTATCACTTTATTTGCAATTAAAAATCACATTTCAACTTGCTTAACTTTCCTTATCTTTGCAAAAATTCGAGCTCACACAATGAAAAAAATAATAGGAAGCATAATGCTTTTAGGTGCTTTTTTAGCTTCAGAAAGTGCTTTAGCTTGGGGATTAACAGGTCACCGAGTAGTTTCTCAAATCGCAGAACAACATATTAGCAAGAAAACTCGTAAAGAAATTACTAAAATCATTGGCCCTCAAAAGTTAGCGTATTGGGCGAACTGGCCAGATTTTATTAAATCTGATACTACTTGGAAACATGCAGATTCTTATCACTATGTCAACATTCCTGGAAATTTAAATCGTCAACAATTTGATGTTGCTTTAGAGCAAACGTCGGATGAAAATATGTACAAAAAAGGGTTGTTTTTAATCAACGAATTAAAAAACAATCAAAATCTTACGATTGAGGAAAAACAACATAATTTATACTTTTTAATTCACATTCTTGGGGATGCGCATCAACCACTTCATGTGGGGCGTCCAGATGATTTGGGAGGAAATCGAATCAAAGTAGAATGGTTCCGTGATAAAGTAAATATCCACACGGTTTGGGATTCTAAATTAGTTGATTACGAAAACTATTCGTACACAGAATATTCAAATTTGTTAGATATTGCTTCAAAAGAGCGTCAAATTCAAATGAAAGAAGGCACTTATGCAGACTGGATTTATGGTTCTTACATTCTTGCAAACAATATTTACGCAGGTGTAAAAATGGACGATAAATTAGGATACCGTTACCATTTTGATAACAAATTTATCATAGAAGATCAATTATTAAAAGGAGGAATTCGTTTAGCAAAAGTTTTGGATGATATATTTAAATAAAATAGATTTTTAAATTATTCTAAAATAAATTCAAATCCTGAAAAGTCAATTTTTCAGGATTTTTTATGCACTAAATCTAATTTTCAGACTTTTTGACAGTGATATTTTTCAAAAACAAGTCATTTTGTCTTATTAAATCATTTTGCATATAATTTGAAAAGTATTTAGCATGAATAATGAAATCAAAAATTTAAACATACAAAACATGAATACAGTTAGAAAAAACAGAACAAATTATTTCCCTTTTGGATTTGATAATGCGATGCTTCCAAAATTTGAAACATACGTAAATTCGAACAATCAATTTCCGGCAGTCAACATCAAAGAAAACGAAGATAGTTTTGAGATTTTATTAGCTGCGCCAGGTCTTACAAAAGAAGATTTTGCAATTGAGGTAGATGAAAATGTTTTGACTATTTCTTCAGAAATCAATCAAACAAAAGAAGTAAAGGAAGAAAAATTTTCGAGAAGAGAATTTAATTTCACCAACTTTAAAAGAGCATTTACTTTACCAGAAACGGTTAATGAAGATAAAATTGAAGCTTCTTATGTGAACGGAATTTTAAAATTAGTTTTACCTAAAAAAGAAGAAGCATTGCCAAAAGAAAAACGTAGTATACAAATTTCATAGTATAAATTTAATTTTAGTTAGTTAATTCATCAATCCTCAATTTTTCGAAGTTGGGGATTTTTTTTCGGAATGATAAATTAATAAAAAACAATATTATATTTTCAAAAAAACATAAATAAAGTAAAGACATCTTCTGAAGTCTTTTTTTATTTAACAAAATATTATATTTTAGACCTAATTTGTAAAATTTATCACACGAAATCAGATTAATTATGAAATTGATTAACACATTAACTTACTCTGCATTAGTTTTATCTTCTGTTGCAGTACATGCACAAGCGCAAGAAAAATTGGATCCAACAGTACAAAGCTTTGTAACAGAAATCCAAAATAATTCGCAATTGAAAAAAATTTCGCACGAATTATTAGACGGAATTGGACCTCGATTAGTTGGAACACCACAAATGGATCAAGCCGGAGATTGGGCAATTAAAACCTTAAAATCATGGGGAGTTGAAGCTCGTCGCGAAGATTACGGAACATGGAAAGCTTGGGAACGTGGTTTAACTCACGTTGATATGACTTATCCGAGAGCAAAATCAATCGAAGCAACTCAATTAGCATGGTCACCAGCAACTAAAAAAGCTGTAACTGCTGAAGTTATTGCGATGCCAGTTTTCAAAACGAAAGCGGAATTTGACGCTTGGTTACCAAGTGTAAAAGGTAAAATTGTTTTAATGTCTCAAAACCAATCGTATGGACGTTCTGACTATCAATACAAAGAATTTGGGTCTGAAGCATTATACAAAAAAGTAACTGAAAATAGAAAAGCTGAAGCTGAAGCTTGGAGTAATTCTATTAAAGTAACAGGTTTTAACAACAATACACTTCCAGAAGTTCTGGAGAAAAATGGAGCTGCTGCAGTTGCCATTTCATATTGGACTGGAATTATGGGTGCAAACAGAATTTTTGGTGCAAAAACGAAAACGATTCCAATGTTAGATATTTCGAATGAAGATTATGGAATGCTATATCGTTTAGCTGAAAATGGAACTGCTCCAAAATTAACTGTTAATGCGCAATCTAAACATAATGGAGTTGCAAAAACATTTAATATTGTAGGAGAAATAAAAGGTAAAGAAAAACCAAACGAATATATTATTTTATCGGCTCACTTTGATTCTTGGGATGGTGCACAAGGTGCGACTGATAATGGAACAGGAACAATCGCGATGATGGAAGCTATTCGTACAATTAAAAAATTATATCCAAATAACAAACGTACCATTTTAGTTTGTTTATGGGGAAGTGAAGAACAAGGATTGAACGGTTCTCGTGCTTTCGTAGAAGATCATCCAGAAATTGTAAAAAATACACAAGCTGTGTTCAACTTAGATAATGGGACTGGGCGAGTAGTTAACATCAATGGTTCAGGTTTCGAAAAATCTTACGAATATATGACGCGTTGGTTAGCTGCAACACCTTCTTTTGTTCGTAATGAAATTAAAACAGATTTCCCTGGTTCTCCAAGTGGAGGTGGATCAGATCATGCTTCATTTGTTGCTGCAGGCGTACCAGGATTTATGTTAAGTTCTCTTAATTGGGGTTATGGTACATATACTTGGCACACAAACAAGGATACTTATGACAAAATTGTTTTCGAAGAAATTCAGAATAATGCAATATTAGCTGCTACATTAACAATGATGGCGGACAAGGAAAATGAATTAGTTAATAGAGATCGTCGTGTTTTACCTGTTGGTAGAGATGGAAAGCAACAAGAATGGCCAGAGGTTAAAAGCCCTGCAAGAAATTCTGATGCTTATATGAAATAAGATTTTCTTAAACATATTAAATCCACTCAAATGAGTGGATTTTTTTTTGAATTAACTATTTTCTCTATAATCAATAAATGTGATTGGCTTTCGACTTTCTGGTTTAAAAATGACTGTTTGCAAAGTTTCAAAATTTTCAAATTTAATCGAGGGAGTTACACGCATTTTTGCTCTAAAATGATCTTTTATTTTGGCTAAAAAATCATCCGTTTCATCTATCGAAACTAATCGAATCAAAATTTCATCTGTTCCTAACTCATTCGAATAAATTTCTATTAAATGTAGTTTTATTTCATCAAAATGCGACAATACATCCTGTAAAGCAGGTGGATACAACGTTGTTCCCTTGTACTTTATCATGTGTTGTTTTCTTCCTTCAACTGGACCTAATCGATAGGTATGGCTTCCGCATTTACATTTTTCGGAATGTTTTCGTACTAAATCTCCCGTTTTGAAACGCAACAAAGGCATTCCTTCAACACCCAAAGTAGTAATCGTTAATTCACCTAATTCACCATTTTCAACTTCATTATTTTCTTCATCTAAAATCTCTGTAATAATCAAATCTGGTTGATGATGACCTCCTACTCCTATTTCACATTCCGTAAAAGCGGTACTCATTTCTGTCGAAGCATACGTTGAAAAGAGCTGAATATTCCATTTCGAAGTAATTTTTTGCGCTAACAAAGACGGTTTCAAATCCCTATCTCGCAAAGCTTCGCCTATACACAAAACTGCTTTTACAGAAGATTTATTGAAATCGATGTTATTTTTTTCAGCATAATCAATCATTTTCAACAAAAAAGAAGGAACTGCTACCAAAAATTTCGGTTGATATTTTAGAATAGAATCCCACTGCAATTGAGGAACACCCGCTCCAACACGAACAACACCTGCTCCTAATTTTCGCAAACCAAGAAAATAAGCCAATCCAGCCATAAAACGACGATCAATTGTCGTCATCATTTGTACAACATCACCTTTTTGAACGCCAATTCGTTGAAAGGAATTCAATTCATTATCAGCCAATCGTTCCAAATCTTGGTTCGTTAATCCAAACGTTACAGGATCGCCTAAAGTTCCGGAAGTCGTCGAATAATCTATAATTTCAGGTAACGGAACACACAAAAAGTCAAGATTTCGTTGTTGTAAATCATTTTTGGTTGTTACGGGAATTAATTTTAGATCTTCCGTTGATTTGATTCTTTTCCAATCAATCTTATTTTGTTCAAATAAATCTTGATAAAACTTAGAATGCTTTGCTAAATAGGCAATTTGATCTTGTAATTTTTGATTTTGAAACGCTTTTATTTCTTCTACCGAAAGCTTTTCTATTGATTTTTGTTGGCTATTTTGCGTGTGCATTTTGATAGCTTTTTCTCTGTTATTAATCGATCCGGAATCGTAGTGATTTCCTTTGTTAATGCTAATTTATAATAATTACTCGCTTGTTGATAGTCTTTTTGTTGAAAAAAATAATCACCAACTTGCGCATACACTTTCCAAAAATTTGGATTATTCTGAATGTAACGATTTAAATAATCATTATCTATTTCTTTTTTATCTTTAATCAATTGCGCAATTAACTTCTGTTGAACGCGATACGCTTCGTAATCTTGGTACGCTTTTGTCGTTAAAAATTGATCTTTTTCAATTTCTAAACTGTCCACATTTAATTTAAAATTTGAAATTGAATCATTAAAAATTTTATTCAAATCGTAAGCTGTAAATTCACCCAATTGATATGGATTTGATGAAACCCAAACCAATCGTTTATCTGGCTGAAAAACAACTGCATGATGCGCTAATAACTGATTCAACGCTTTTTCATTTCCAAAACCAATTTTACTGTTTTTTAACCCATTTGTATCTCGTAATAAATCAACCATTTTTTGAGGATTTAACTGATTTTGAATAGTTAACTGTTCATCAATTTTTTCGAAACGATAAACGGAATGACTTTCTGTTTTTTGCTTATTATTTCGTTTATCATCTTGATATTCTATACTCTGAAAATGATTTGTACACGCCAAATAAGGTTGATTTTGTACTTCATAAACACCAAATTTTTTAGGCGAAATTTCAATCAAAACTGCCCGATGATCTTTACTACTTCCAATCATCAAACTTTCGGACACAAACACTTTTTTGTTCTTCGCAATCTCGATCGCTTCATCAATAGTAGATGCGTACTGCAATATTTCTAATGCAACAAGAGAAATTGGAGTTTTTGCTTTCAGCGGAATTGAAGATTTCCCTGCATTAATCGTCACTGTCAAACCTTCTAAATTCATTCCAGACGACACTCCTATCATTCCACCCCAAGTAACCGACATATATGGAAAGCCAGATGTAGGTCGAGTAAACGACACTATTTTATTTTTAGCAAAATCGTCGTTTGCATAAAAATCGAAATTTCGACCGATTAATAATCCTCCATCTTCCGATTTATTGTCCCAAACTGCTAAAGAAGAACATCCAACCAGCATCAAATCGTGCATAGCATGCCCTATATCATGTGCGCCATGCAAAAAAAGATTTCGATTGTATTTATCCATCAACGAATCATATCGATTTGAAGAAAATTCGGAAAGACCATAAATCTGTGCTTTATATTCGTTTTTGATATATTGATGTAAATCTCGGTTATAGTATTTTAGAACTTTAAACAAAAATTTTCGACGCTTTTCGGAAGGAATAAAATCAGTAATCAGATTCATAAATGATTCTTCTTGAAATGCATATAATTCCTTTGTTAAAACCCCTGTTTTCTGACCTATTTCTAATGCATCACCAGAAACATATAACTCCCAATTTTGAGACTTATTCTTTTTTAAGAAATTATTTTCTATATAAAATAGAGAATCATTTACTTCGTTACGAATATAATTTTGAGAATGATAAGCAGATAAATCAGGACGGTCAGCCATACTTTTTTGGATGCCACAAGAAGAAAGTGTAAACAGAATAAAAGTTAAAATGTAGAAGTATTTACTCATAAGCTTTTTGATTGATTTCCCGATGAACTTTATTCATTAAATATTCGGATCCAAGAATTTCGCAACACGTCAGAAAAGCACCAATTGTAACGCCTAAAACACCATGAACTCGTACATTTTGACCTGTAAAATAAATATTTTTCACTTTTGATTTCGGTGATATAAATGTTTTCATCGGATGATGACTATCTTTCAAAAAACCATACATATTACCTTTTTCTGACCCAATAAAATCTCGATAGGAAAGCGGTGTTGATGTATGAATCGCTAAAATCTTTTCGCGAATATCAGGAAATTTGTTTTCTAATTTTTTAATAATCAGTTCTGTTTTATACCGTTTAAATGCTTCATAATCTTCTCCTCTATTTCCATAATTATCATTGGTATCAACATTATATGTTTCTTCCCATTGTTGCACTTCATCAAACGTCATATAGGTCATAACCGTCATACTTTCCGAATATGCTTCATTTTTTTGATCTAAACTAAATGTTGCAATATAAGTATTTGGCCAATTGTCAATTGACTTTTCGTAACTGTCCCATACATCGTTTATCGAATTAAAATGATAGATATTATGGTTGATATATGGAAAACTTTTAGGCTTAAAAACGAAATAAACAGAAAACACGGAAGGTGTGACTTCTAAACTTTTAACACGTTTAGAAAATGGTTTTCCAAACTTGCGTTCTCCCAACATATCGATCGTTTTCTTGATATCTATATTCGAAATGAATAAATCTCCATAAAAACGCTTTCCTTCCTTCGTTTCACAAGCTATTACCTCTTCATTTTCATCTTGAACAAAGGCTTGTATTTCTTGGTATTTATAAATTTCTCCTCCATACTTTTTCAACTCCTTAATCAAAAGAGTTGAAATTTGGCTTCCACCATTTACACAACGCCAAGCCGAATGTATATAAGAGTTAACAGAAAGCGCATGAATGTATAAAGGTGTCTTTTTTGCTTGTCCCACATATAAAAAATTATTCCCCACTAAAACGGCTTTCAATCGCTCGTTTGTAAACACAGAATCAATGTAATCTTTGGCATTAATTGCCAAGAAATCTTCTTCGTCAGCAAACGCAGCAGTGGCTAAATTATACATCGGAAAAGCAGCACAAATCTCTTCTAACTTTCTACTGTATTCGATTAAATTTTCCCGTTCTTCTGGAAAAAAAACAGTCAATTGATCGACAAAATTTTGATAAGTTTGTGCTATTGGATAGACGTTTTTATCATCATCAAAAGAAATCATATCAAAACCATCTTTATTCAATTGCTTCAACTTTAGCTTGTCGGCTATATTTAGATATTTGAAATAATTATATAAGTTTTCACCTTTGGCTAAACCTCCAATATAATGAACACCCGTATCAAAAATTGTTTTATTCCGAACAAAAGTTTGCAAATTTCCACCAAACTGATTATTCTTTTCAAGCACCACCACTTTCTTTCCTTCCTTTGCCAAAATAAGAGCAGAAACAAGTCCACCCAAACCACTTCCTATGACGACAATATCGTAATGAGGTTTCGAATTATTTGGTGTAAACGATGTATTCATTTGTTTCTGTTTGTTGAATAAATTCAGTAAATAATGATAGATTGATGTTTCTATTTTTTAGAACAACAATTTTATTAAATTGATTGATTGTTTCTTGGTTAATTTCTTCAATTTCTGTCGAAATCAAAAGGGTTGTATATTCTTCATTAACGCTGAAGTTTGGTGAATATTCTAATGAGCGGATTTTTGTAATGTAATTTGTCGCAGCAATTGATCTTTTATCTTCACTTTTTATAAACGAAATAATTTTACGATTTGCTTGCTGCATTAACAATAAGAAATCAATCTGTCCATAGTCATTAGCAAAATGAACGATTTTTTCGTTCGAACCAAATACATCATTCAATTGATGATAAACCGATTTAAATTGTTTAAAATCTTGTTTTACAGCATGTACAACTTCAAATTCTTTATACAAAAAACTTAAAAACAATTTTTGTTTCCAGTAATTTTCATCTTCATATCTATTTCGAATTTCTTGAAATTTTGCTTTATAAGCTCTACTGATTTTTTTTGTACGTTCAGAATAATTTAATCCATAAGTTTCATCATTCCAAGCAATTCTATCTCCAATTATTGAATAGATATGTCCATCCGAAATTAAGAAGTCGCCTTTTGGAATAATCTCTGAATTTCCATGAATATACATTGGTAAAATATCTAATTTCAATTTCTCTGCTAAATAAAATGCTCCTTTATGAAAACGGTTGATATTATTTGTAAAAGAACGCGTTCCTTCAGGGAAAATCATCAACGAAAAATCATGACCAATACGATTTTTGATTGCTTCAATATTATCTTCAACACCATTAGAAACTGGATAAAAACCAGCCATTTTAACTGCACGTCCAAAAATTGGCGATTTATACACCCAATCGTTTACTAAAAAAACAATTTTAGGTGTACACATTCCAATAGCTAACGTATCTAAGAAAGAAGTATGATTGGCAATAATAATCGACTGCTTCTTAAAATTTTCATGATTAGGATTGATTATTCGTTTAACAACCGTTGGTTTCAACATCAATACAGATTTCATAAAAGTTGCCATTCCCCATCCAAAAAGTTGGTACTTTTTCTCTTTCGAAATTGGTAAAATAAGCATCAAAAAACGAAGTATTAAAGAAGTCAACGTTCCAAATAATCCAAAATATAAAAAGAAAATTCCACTCTGAATTGCCAACCATAAAGTCATCGGACTTTTTCCTTTTTTGGAACGATTGGCTATAAAAAATCGAAATAAAATTGGATAAAAAATAAATGTAATCACCAATGCTGCAAGCACTCCAACCAACGAAACTGACGCAATAGATTTTAGAGCAGGGTGTTTTGCAAAGATAAGCGCACCAATCGCTAAAACTGTCGTAATAACGGCTAATAAAATTGATGTTCGGTAAGTCGGCATTTCATCTTTACCAATCGTGTATTCTTTTTGTAAAGCACTTGTCATAAAAATACTAAAATCAACTCCATGACCAAAAACCAACGTGCAAACAATACTGCTAAAAATATTAAATTTGATATCAAAAAGTCCCATTAAACCTGCAGTAACCAAACCTGATAACGCGATAGGAATCGCACTAATAATAACCAACTCAATACGTCGGAAAAAATACCATAAAATCAATAAAACAGCTAAAAACGAATAATTAACTAAATTATTAAAGTCATTGACTAAATTACCTAAAAAGTTTTCGTTTAGTAACTTTCGGTCAATTACAATTGTTTCGTTATGATGAAATTGATTCACAAATTTCTCTCTATTCTCTTCCTTTAATTTGACTAAAGTTGAGATGGTATAAAATCCATTTTTTTCGGAAACAAATTCTTCAAAAAGTGATGGATTGAACGCGCGATAATCCTCTAATTTTAATGGTTGATAGGATTTATCAAAAATCGAGAAAAATTGATCGTAAATACTTTGTTTAAAACCATATTTTTTTCCTTCGTTGACAAACTCATTCTTTACAAAATTTATCTTTTCAGCAGACCAGAAATTATTCCAATTCTTTATTTTTTCTACTTGTTCAGCAGCTGGTAAAACCAATGATTGAATCGAATTAAAACTTAATATTTCATCTGCATTGACTGCTTTTGATAGTTGAGTTGTTAACGCGCTATTTTTAGTTAAAACTTCATTTATATCCGTTCCATAATTAACCACATACAATGATTTTGAAATGGTATTAGAAGACGTTTCTAATTTTTGTTCAGCAATTTTTTGATCTGTTGGAATGTAATTCAATTTTGATAAATCCTTATCAAATTTAACTTTACTGAAAGTAAAACAACTTACAATAATCAGCAGTATACAAGCTACAATCAAAAATTTATTATGATGAAATGAGAATAATGCTAACTTCTCTATAATGGTAGAATTATTTTCGACCGAATTTTGCTTTGGGTGATACAAATGTGGAATAATCAACAATGAAAAAACACCAGAAACAATAACCGTTATTCCAGCAAAAATTCCTAAATCTTTTAACACATCTGATTTCACAAAAAGTAAACACAAAAAAGCAATCGCTGTTGTTGTACAGCTCATGATTAGCGGTTTGGTAATCTCTTTAAAAAGTATTTTAGAATCGCTATTGTGTTTGTAATGCGTCATGATATGCAACGAATAATCAATCGTTATTCCGAGTAAAACCGCACCAATACTTAATGAAATTGCAGAAATTGTACCTTGAATGAAATACAACATTGCCAAGGCAAAGAAAAAACCAAAAACAGAAGGTATAAAAATGATAATTGGAATGTAAAGCTTACGATAAAACACCATCAAAATTACCATTAATGTCGTCATCGATATCAATACAGTTGTGATAATATCTTGCTTGATTTGCTTGGCATTTGCAACAGCAATAAAACTTGAACCAAAAAAACTTAATGTTGATTTCCCGCTATATTTTGGATTTAAATGCTGTTTTATTTCCTCTAATCGATTGACAAAATCAGTATTATGTTCTGTTTCACTTCCAGAAAATGTTGGATTGATAAAGAGCAATAATTTCGAATGATCTTTCGTAACAATAAACCCTTTATACACCTCAAAATCGCTCGTTAAATTTTTATCTTTCAACCGATTTAACGCAACAAAAGTTAAACCAAGAGGGTCTTTCAACATAAATTCTTTTGAAACTATTCCCGTTGGTGTAATTAGACTTTTGTAATTCTGTTCAACAATCGATTCAATAGAATCTTTCGTCAGTTTTAGAGTTAACTTATCATAATCTTCTTTCTCTAAAAAAAGCGGTAAATTCTGATGTACAAAATCAAATGTCGAAGCAAAATTATCTAAATCATATTGACCTTGAACATCATTGTAATACTCTTTGAGCGGTTGAATACTATCCAAAAAATCTGTTGCTTGAGCAGTCATATCATCTAATGTTCCAGCCTTTTCTTTTTCGATAATAACAGCAACTTTATCTGTGAATTTTAATTGAGAAATAACTTTTGTAATGGCATCATTCTTCTCATCTTTTGGAATAATTCGCGTTATATCTTCCTCAAATTTTAATCGATTCGCAAAAAATAAACAACACGCCAAAAAAAGAATAAAAAGTAAACTGCTCAACCATTTATTCCCTTTGATATGTAAAAATATAGTGTAGAAATATTTATGCATTCTTAATGGTCTTTTGACTGAAATAAGTTAATAAAAAATAACTTAAAATCCCACTTACAACACTACAGAATGTTGCTAAAACTAAGCTCCCAATTACATATCGAAGTAAATTTTTCTTAATCGTTTCGAACGAAACCAAACTTAAATCTAAATGAAAATTATCTTGTAAAATGAACCCTCCAGTAACTAAAGATAGGTAGATGATGATTGGGATCATTGGCGGAATACTAATGTTAGAACAGAAGAAACTGATCACTTTATTCAACCGAAACATAGAGGCTAAAAAAATAGATAAAAAGGTTTGAAAACCCCAAAAAGGAGCAATACCAAGAAAAACACCCAAAGAAATTGATAGCGCTTTTACTTTATTGTTATCGTTACTTCCTAAAATATCTTCTTTAATGAATGTTCGTAAGTTTTTTTTTTTGAAACTGAACAGAAAATTTCGAGGTTTAATGTAGAAAATAGTCAAGAATACGAGAAATGTATTCAAGATGCTAATTCGTGTAAAATCTTTGAATGGACGGAAATGTGAAACGCGTTCATTTGGATCGTACAAAATGTCAATCGGAATGTTAATTACTTCAATTCCTTTCCAAGCTGTACGTACAATCACCTCAATTTCAAATTCAAATTTAGTTGTCCAAAATCTTTTTGGAATAAATTTTAATGGATACAAACGATAACCAGATTGAGTGTCATTCAATTTAATTCCTGTTTCGAACCAAAACCAAAAATTAGAAAATTTATTGCCAAAACTACTTTTTTTCGGAATACCATCTTGTTCCATTTGGCGACTTCCGATAATTAAAACTGGTTTATTACGTTGTTCTAATTCTTCTATAAAATTTGGAATATCATGTGGAAAATGTTGCCCATCAGAATCGATTGTCAAAGCATAGTGATACCCATTATTTACGGCTTCCTTAAAACCAACTCGCAAAGCATTTCCTTTCCCTTTGTTTTGTGCTATTTTAACCACAACAAATTGACTTTCGTATTCGTTTAAAATAGCATCTGTAGCATCTGTAGAACCATCATTAACAATAATAATCTGATTGGTGTAGTCCAAAACTCCATCAATCACACGTTTCAACGTTTTATGATTGTTGTAAGTCGGTATAAGTACACAAACTTTTAGTTCATCTATTTTATGTCGAATATTCGAAAAATCCATGCGCTTAATGAAATGTTTTCTGCTGTTGTACTGTAAAAGTATTGTAATTTTTGGCGTATGACTTAATCAATGCTTGAACTTCTTTAGGAGCCGATTTATAATTTTCGATAATAAATGTTTTATCTTCTTGAATATTTTGATTGTATTTAATAAACTTTGGAATATTTTCTTGAATGATTAATCGAATCAGACGATTTTCCACATCTTTTGAATCCTTTTTGATAGAATTATTAATCAAAGTAGCGCCTTCTGTAAAAAATTGTTTTTTTATTTCCTTATCTTTTATCGTTCTTGCTTTTAATATTTTAGAAGCTCCTTTGTACGCAATAATTGTCTGATTTTCACCAGAATAATTATTTAATTTATTGTATAAAATAGTCACATTTTTAGATGATTTCGAAGCGTTTTCAAAATCCGTCCTTAATTCGGATAATGTTAATCCAAAAAAGAATAAAACCGAAAATAATAACGATAATATGATTTTCATTAATCCAAAACTTTATAAATTGCACTAAATTTTAAGGCATTTGTTGCTTCAAAAAAAGAGGTATTTTTAACTTTTACTTCATCATTTTCGCAAACAACATTCAAATTTAATTCCAAAATTGGATTCACAAATGGATTTATGGTTGCCATAAATTTGACATTCGAAACTTTAGACAAAAACAGATTTTTCGCAACAAAACCTTCTGTTATTTCCTTTATAATTTGCATCATGCAAACGCCTGGAGTAATTGGATTATTTGGAAAATGACCTTCAAAAACTTCATGATTTGGATTCAGTTCAATTTGGACTTTAAAATTTACATCATCTATTTTCTCCGAATTTTTGATGGTATATAGATTAGGAATAAGCATTTGTAACTGTTTTGATTTACAAATATAATCTAAAAAATATTGTAATTTAAGTTTGTTTAATCTTCCTCTAATTGTGTATTTACTTTTGACAATTCGATACTTAAGTTAAAGTGATAGTGTTTGATTAAAATCTTTTCTGGATAATCTGTTTGATTAGTCGTAAAACAATTGAATGTCTTTATTTTATTGTTCTTTAGATGAATTAATTCTTGAAAATAACTTGATTCATTTTCATCGAATACTAAACTTACTTCTTTCGATTTTAAAACAACAAAATCTGCTGTTTTAATAGATTCATCTACTTTGAAATCGTTTTTAAAAAGCATTTGTAAATCATTTGCAAGTGTTTTCACAACTACTTTTTTATTCAAATCTGGCATGGCATAATTCAAGTTGTAATTATATTCCGAAATAGATAAATCAAATAATGTATTTCCAAAATCAGACATCATTACTACTCGATGCGAATCATAACCGAGCTTTTTTACTACAAAATTACCTTTCATTTCATTTTTCATAAACGTAATCTTAAAACGGTAACTGTATTCTTTGTTAATTTGACTAAAATAAGGATTAAGAAATTCCTTTTCAACCTTTTGTTTATCTTGTATATCGGCTATTTTATATGTCGTTCCACAAGACGTTAAAAACAAAATACTAAGGAGTAAAAACAGACGCATTGATTGCTTTATTTAAAGATTTGTTCGTAAATAAGATTTTGGTGTAATCGTCTGAAGGCTCAATCAATTTCACTTCTGTCACCGTCGATTGTCCGGAATAAAACGTCAACTGAATTTCTTTGATGTATTTCATCACATCTTTTATTTTCGGTTGCAATTTTGCTATTCGAGCTTTATCCGTTTTAACATACGTAATAACAAAATCATTGGTATTGAACAAATTACCACTTACACTTCCAACAATCAATTGATTTAGTTTTTCAAACTTTTTATTCCCTTGTAAATCAACACTCGATTTTTTTCCTTCGTCGTTAATGTAAATTTTATTGTGGTTAAAAATGACATTATAATCAATAGGTTGCGTATAATTCCAACGCATCGAACTTGGATTTTGCAGATACAATTTACCTTTCGAAACAATTGGATTTTCTAAAAAACTCATCACTTTATATTGTGTAAAATCAGCCGTTAACGTCTTTATTCTTTTAGAATCAGTTACAATATCTTTTTTGAAATTCTCAATTTCAGCATTACTCATTTTACTTTCTTGCGCAAAAATTGTCAAGTGAAAAAATGCAAATAAAATGAAGATTTTAGTTTTCATATACATCAATTTTCAAGAGTTCGTCTAAAGGAACTACTTTATAATTTTCCTTTTGTAAAAATACAAATAATTGTGCTAACACATTCGCTGTTTTATCCGAAGTGTCATGCAATAAAACGATTGAACCTGGTTTAATTTGTCGTGTAATTCGATCAAACAATCTTTTTTCATCATCAATAACTGTATCCAAAGATCGAACATCCCAACCTATTACGTGATGTTTGGTTCTGCGCAAAGCTCTTGCAATATGTGGATTTGTCACGCCAAAAGGCGGTCTAAAAATCTTTGTTTTAACCGATATAGTTTGTTCAATAATTTGATTAGTAGTCAGAATTTCTTGTATAATTTTATCAGTTGAATAAAAGCCATTTTTAGGCGAATGATGATAAGTATGATTTCCTATTAAATGCCCTAATTGATGTATTTTTTGAAGATTTTCTGGAGATTGATTGATTTGTTTTCCGATACAAAAAAATGTTGCTTTAGCATTATTTTTTTCTAAAATTTCAAGAATTCTTGGTGTAAATTCTGTTGGTCCATCATCAAAAGTTAACGAAATTATTCGATCTGTGGTTTTCCCTGCTGAATGAAACGCTTTCAAAAAGTAATTAAATCGAATTTCAAAAGCACCAAAAATTGTCAATAACGACCAAATAAAAAAAGGTATAAACAAATAAAAAAAAGACAAACTTTTTGCAAAACAACCAATTGAAAGACAAATTAGTGTAGCTACAAAAAAGATGGTGGCAACTTTAAATTTCATATCGATTGAAGCAATACTAAACTCAAATCTTTTCCATTCCGACCATTGACCAAAAGTACATTTCGATAACTTTTAGCCACTATTTCATTGGTTTTAAATTGATAAGGTAAACTTTGATGACGTAATAATTTGCAACCTAAAATAAATCCAAAAGCCGATGACGTTCCAAATTCACCAATAAAATCTTTGTATTCAAATATCTCAATCAATTCCTTCTCATTAATTCGCAAAGTTTGATCTCCTGAAATTATCGCATCAATATCGGATAAATCAATATTATTCAATTGAATAAACTTTAAAATTTCAGCATTTACATCTTCATAATTATTCAAGAGATGAACATCTATTACTTTCGCATAAGAACTTTCACTTTTTTGATTAGATAAAACACAAAAGTGTGCACCTTCACTGTATTTAACTCCTTGGTTAAACTCATTTTTAATCTCACCAACTAATTGCAATAATTCATAAGTACGAACACCTATTTCATCAATTCCACCAATTAACGCATTATTAATCCCTTCCTTTTCTACTTGTAAAAAACCGTCTAATAACGCATTCTCAAAGGAATTAAAACCATTTGTATAGGTAAAATTGTAAGCGTTGCACCCAAGATGTAAAGCAATTTGAGAACCAACCGTATTATGTGTAGATTGAATAAAAGCAGTTGGCGTCAAAAACTCCTCTTTGTTTTGAATAATATTCGTCAAAAACTTTTCAGAATCCACCAAACAACCTAAAGCTGTTCCAGTGATTATCGCTTCTGGATGTTCAATTCCTCCATCATTCAATGCTTTTAAAGAAGAATAAATTCCCATTTTAACTCCAGAAGCCATTCGACGACTCATCGCAGAAGAAATAATATCTTTTAACAAAGGAGATTTCGCTTTCGTTATTGAAGTTTCTAATAACAAAAAATCATTTGTGATTTCATTTGTAAATTGAGCATTTACGAAACCTAATCCATTTACCACTACTTCTTTCATGATTTAGAAAAGATTAAAGTTGAACAATTCCCTCCAAAACCAAACGAGTTTGATAATACACATTGAATATCTTTGTTCTTAACTTCTGTCGAAGGAAAGATATTCAATTCTTCAATCGGAGATTGAAAATTAAGGTTAGGGTAAACGATACTATGTTGTAAACTTAACAAACTAAAAACCGCTTCTACACTCGCTGCAGCAGCTAATGTATGACCCGTATATGGTTTAGTTGAACTAAAAATAGGTACATCTTCTCCAAAGATTCTTTTCAAAGCTCTACCTTCTGTTATATCATTGTTGTTTGTAGCTGTACCATGAACATTGATATAATCGATATTCTTTGGTTGAATATTCGCGGTTTCAAATGCTTTTTTCATCGCTAAATACGCTCCTTCTCCATTTTCAGAAGATGCAGTTTGATGAAATGCATCATTGGCATTACCTGAACCGATCAAATAACCAAAGATTTTTTTGTTTGATTTTTGAGCTAATTCATCTGATTCTAAAACCAAATAAGCTGCGGCTTCTCCAAGGTTTAAACCTTTACGATTTTCATCAAAAGGTTGATTAAACTCGTCGCTTAAAATCATTAAACTTTTAAATCCATTGATTGTAAATTTAGACAAAGCGTCAGTCCCACCTACAATCACACGATCCAATTTCCCTGAATTAATCAAACGAGCACCATACATAATCGCATTTGCAGCTGAAGAACATGCAGTACTAATCGTCGAAACAAAACCTTTTAAACCAATCTCGTTTGCAATTTGATTCGTTGTTGCTCCTGCATCATGACTCATAATATACTTTTGTTGATCAAGTAAATTTTCAAAATCTAAAAAATAATTTTCAGTTCGATCCATTCCTCCTACACTCGTAGAGGAAATCAACCCCGTTCTTACTTCATTTACATCTTCTATCTTAGCTTTTTTTAAAGCTTCTTTTACAGCTACAAGCCCTAGCATTGCTGTTCTGGAAAAGTTGTTGTCCGAAGATAAATTTAAAAAAGTTGCTAACTCATCATTAGATAATTTTATTTCACCCACAAAAATTTCATTTTGATGAATAGATTCAACGTTTTTAAGGCGCGATAAACCATGTTTTTGATGAATTAATGAATCAAAATTTTCTTCGACATTCTTACCAATTGCCGAGATAATTCCTATTCCAGTTATAGCAACTTTTTTTGTCATTATTTTGTTCTATTTTTTTCGATATAATCAGCCATGATTTCAACCGATTGAAAGATTGTTTTTCCTTCTTTTGGATCAGTAATTTTAATTCCATATTCCTTATCCAATAAAACAATCAATTCTAATGCATCAATAGAATCTAACCCCAAACCGTCTCCAAATAGAGGGTCATCATTTTTAATCTCTTCTACCGAAACATCTTCAAGATTTAAAATTTCGATAATTTTCACTTTTAAATCGTTTATTAAATTTTCCATAATGTTTTTATTCTAACTAATATTATTTTAATCTATTAAGTACATTTTTGTTTCGTAATCTTCTTGTAAATAATCAACCCAAGCCAACACAACTTTTTTTGTTTTATTCTTATTAATCAAAAAATTCGCATATTTCTTAAGTAGATCTTCATCAAAATTCGATGAAATAAAAAAAGCATTTTCAGTTTTCAAATGATGACGAATACTGACTTCTCCTAAACAAATATTTGCTAATGTGTAAACAAATACAGCTGGACTTGGAAAAATTTCATCAGTCGATTGAATACTTTTTTGATGTTTCAAATCTGAATCTAAACTTGAATTTCTATTGGCAAAAACCAACGCTATTTCTTGATTTTCATTCAATGTATTCTCGTCTTTTAGAATGATCTCAGCAGCTAAAAAAGCCAATTTACTTTGATTATCCATTTTATAGAATTTTGGATAATCTATTTCTAACGATTTAAATAAATTTTTAGAAAATAACCCAAAATCTCCTGAAGAATCTTCGAAATAAAGTTCGTCATTCAACCAAACTTGTTCTTTTTTAATTTCAACTTTAGTCATCTTGAACTTTTTTAAGTATAATTACAGCATTACTTCCGCCAAATCCAGAAGAAGTTTTTAGAATAACATTGATTTCTTTTTGAAGATTTTCCTTTAAAATATTTTGAGAAACTGAAGTTCCTACTTCTTTGAAATTATTACTTTTCAATATAATATTTTCTTCTGCTTGTTTCATCGAAATCACCAATTCTAACAATCCAGACGCCCCCAATGTATGTCCGTAATAAGCTTTTAGACTATTGGTCGGAATAGCATTCATTTGTAAACGATTAAAAGCAATCGCTTCCATTTCATCGTTATACAAAGTTGCCGTTCCATGAGCCGAAATATAATCTATTTCATTTGATGAAACATTTGCTTCTTTCATCGCCGACTCGATACTCAAAACCAAACCTTCACCTGTTCGTGATGGTCCCGAAATGTGATTTGCATCATTAATAGAAGCTTCTCCCAAAATTTGAAAACTATTTTTTTCTTTATTCTTCGAAAGATAAATACAAGCTGCTGCTTCGCCTAAATTAACACCTTTTCGAGCCTGATCAAAAGGTTTGCACAACTCGAAATCCATTGCTTGAAATGAATTGAAACCTGTTAAAACAAAATCTGTTAATTCATCTAAAGCCAAAACATATACATTGTCAAAAGTATCCATTTCAATGAAACGTTTTGCTACATTTACCGCCAAAACACCAGATACACATGCATTTGATACGATTATTGGTTCTGATTTGAATTCAAAATAATCAGCGATTTTTTTAGCGAAATTTGGAATAGATGCTTCGTTTATAGAATGTGAAAGATGATTAATATTTCCTTTCGTTGTGGATAAAACAAAACCCGTTCGAGAACTTATTTCCGCTTGCGCAACAATAGATTGAAGAGCTATAATCCCAATTAATTCTAATCGAGTATATTTTTTATTATCAATTACTTGATCTTTTAAATTACAGAAAATTTCTTCATTAATTTTTCCTGCATAAAAATGTTTTAAATGACCAAATGATTCAACTTTAGTGACGGCAGAATTTCCCTCCAACAATTGATTCCAGTTCGTTTCAATTGTATTACCGAAAGGCGTTAAAATATTCGCACGATTGATGTAAATTTTCTCCATTACAATAATCCTACTTTTTTCTTCCATTGTTCAAAGAATGCTGGAAATGTTAACATTAATTCTCCTTCGTTGTCTAAAAATACTTGAATTGTTTCACCAATACAAACTAATTTTTCATCTTGATTAAAAATCTTGAATTTATAAATCATCTTTGCAGCCAAAGTATCTACAAAAGTGGTTTCTATTCTACATTTATCCCCATATTTCAACGGAAACTTATGCTCGCAAACTGATTTGATAATCGGCGTTACAAAGCCACTTTTTTGAATATCCAAGTAACTAATTCCAAAATGACGGCCAAAAGCTTCTCTTCCATCTTCAAAATATGTAATATAATTCCCATGCCACACGATTCCCAACGGGTCGGTTTCATTAAATCGAACAGCGAAATTAGAATGATGTACTAAGGTTTTAATCTTCTCTTTTGAATCTATCATAATATAATGCGGCAAACAAGGTAATAATATAGAACAAAATTAACAAAATAATATTCGGTACAATCTCTATGAATGACTGATTTCGTAGAATAAGACTATAATAGCCATCTAGCGCCCAATTCATCGGTGAGATTTTTGCGAAATGTTGCATAAAATCTGACATTGCAAAAACAGGAATCCATACTCCTCCTATCGCTGCTAAAATAACGACTAAAGTTGCTCCAAATGGTGCAGATTGTTCTTGTGTTTTGGCTATTGTTCCAATTAAAAGTCCCAAACCAATTGCGGCTAAAGACGCAAAAACAGTCAGTCCATAAATAGAAAATAAAATACCATCTGTTTTAAAACTTGGTAAATCAATCAATGGAAAAACGAATTTAGCTACACCTAAAATCATTGTAAACTGAAATAAACTTATGGCTAAATAAGTGATTGTTTTACCAATAATTTGAACTGAATAAGGCATCGGACTAGTTAATAATCGTACGTGTGTTCCTAAACTTTTTTCTTTTACAATATTGATAGATAAAGGAACAACGATAAAAAATATAGCAAATAATGTCCAAGCAGGAACATTATGTTGTGTCACGTTTGGTTTTAAAATTGATTTTGAATCTTCGGGAACAATTTCTTGAAAATGAATGAATTTTTCATTTTGAAAACTCAAATCTTCAGACCCCATTTCTTGTTGAAATGCCTTATAAATACTTTTATTTTCGGTGTCCGTTATTAATTGATCCAATACATTCGAAACATTGTCCTTAAATGCCAAGGAAGTTGCTGGATCAAAATAAAGTTTAATCGTTTTTGGACTAACCTGTTGATTGTATTTAACTTCCGTACTATCGAAAGCAAATTCATTTAAAATTTGCTCAACATTTTGATTGATTTTATAATCCAAATCTTTTGATAATCGTTCAGGTATAACAATTCCGACTTGATATTTCCCTTTGAACACCTCTGATTTTAGTTCATCTTCTGTTAATTTTTTTCCATTTAATTCTGAAACAATTTTCAAATTGCCCGATTGAGAAATATGTTTTTTAACCACAGCAGAAATACTATCCTGATCATGATCAATAAATAGTACTGGAATAGTTGCTTCTGCAAACGAATCGTAGGTACTTTTCTGAATTTTAGTTACCGTTACAACCAAAATCAAAGGCATTATAAAAAGAATCACCAACCCACCAATATCGCGAATCAGCAATAAAATTTCTTTTTTAATACATGCTAAAAGTTGTTTCAACATATCATGACAATTTAGTTAGATAAACAAATGCTTCTTCAAGATTATACGCATTTACTTGTTGAATCAATTGTTTTGGTTGGGCAGTTATAATCGATTTTCCTTGATTCATAATAGTAACCTGCGTACAAAAATCTTCCGCTTCTGCCATATGATGCGATGTATAAACGATCGACATTCCTTGCTGATGAAGTTCTTGTAAATAATCCAATAACGCAATTTTGGACTGAATATCAACACCAACAGTTGGCTCATCTAAAAATAGAATTTCTGGTTGGTGAAGAATGCCTGCCAATAAATTAATACGGCGTTTCATTCCACCCGAAAAAGATTCAATTTTTCTATCCAAAAATTTACTCATTCCAACTTTTTCTGTCAAAAGCAAAATCTTTTCATGCAATTCTTTTGAAGGAACTTTATAAATCTTTCCGAAAAATTCTAAATTTTCTCGTGCTGTCAACGTTGGATACAATGCATATTCTTGTGGAACAATTCCAATAATATTTTGAATCTTTTTTAAATCATTTTTCTGATTAAAATTCTGAATCACAATATTCCCAGAAGTGGGTTTAATCAAACCTGAAAGTATCGACATCAATGTTGTTTTCCCTGCTCCATTTGGACCAAGAACACCATGAATTTCGTTTTGTTTTATCGTTAATGAGAAGTCTTCTAACGCAAAAACATCCGAATTTTTATATTTTTTATATAATTTTTCAATCTCAATCATCTCTAAATTGCTTTTCTTAAACGCTTAAAAAACGACTCTTCTAAATCTGCTAATTCCAACAATTGATCAGAAATTACATCATAAATATCTTGGGCATTGTTTCTTTTTTTATATACTCTTGAAGCATTTAAAGCAAAATCGCGCCATTTATCGCCTATTTCAGAAATTTCTAAGGCAAAATCATTCAGATGTGGTTGGTTTATTTTTTGTGCAGCCTCTTGTAAAAAAGCAGCATAAATATAACGAAAACCTCCACCACCAGTTCCGATTTCTTCTTGCATACGAATCATTTGAGCCAAGAAATAATTGGTTTTTGCATTTCCAATTTTCTTTGGCATTTTTTTAATTCTTTTTGCAACCATTCGTATACCTTTAACACCAACAATTGGTACTGGCGCTAACATTTCGCGACACGTTTTTTTTATTCCTTTTGTAATCGCTTTCTGATAATCTATATGTTCTGGAATATATTCAGGATAATACAAATGACCTTTTGGAGCTAAAACTCCTTTCGAAAAACGAACTTTTTCTAATTCATTTTCTGTCAATTTTGTTGTTTCTTGCATCACAGGATCACTAATTAAATAAGTTTGATCTTGTTTACCAAAAACTACCAAATTATGTCCATTGAAATGGAATTTATATTCTTCGGGAAAATAAGTTAAATTGTATACACCAACCTGCAAACCACATGGACGATTAGCTAATAGTTGTTGATCTAAAAAGGTTTGAGCAGACTTTGTAGAACGAAATTTATGACGTTTAACCTTTATTCCAAGATTTTTTGCTGCACGATTAAAGATCATTCCAGGCATTGGACGATAACTAATAGCTGGCGCATGATTCACTTTAAGAAATGGCAAGAAGACAAAGAATAGTCCCGAACCAATTCCAAAAATCATTGGTTCTGAAATATCAATTCCTTTATTTTTTAACAAATTAGAAGCAACACCGTTCTCGCAATGTGCAGATTGAAAATGTTTAAAATCAGTTAGGGTTTCCATTAAAGTTTTTTAATTCATCAACCGAAATTTCAAAAGCTTCGGCATATTTTTTTAGTGTTGATTCTTTTAGTTTTGCGAAAACAGTTGGCTTTGAATGTCGTTTGACAAAAAATTTCCAAATTCCAACATAATTAGAAAGGATATCCCAATCCATACGTTTCAATTCCATGAAATATAATATTGGACTTGCTTTTCCTTCAATCACTTGTTGTCTTGCTTGCTCTGTACGCTCATCTAATATTTTTAATGTTTCGGACTGAACAAGATTCTTCGCTTCCCAACCCGTACTCAACGTTTGAGAAAACTCGCCTTGATCATCAATCGCGTAATATACTTCATTAAAATCTTTTAAATGTCCTTTATCTTGTGGTACTTCTGATTGTTTCATTTTTTATGGTTTTGAAGCATCAAATTCATCGTAGCTGTTGCAATAATCTCTTCGTCAAGTACAACTATTGCCTGCATTAAACTAATTGTAAATTCATCATAATCATAAACTTCTAACAATGTTGATTTTGTTGTTATTGTTTGATTAATTTTTGGTAATTTCAAGATTTCAGCTCGTTTTATCGTACTAATAAAACCAGTTACATCCCCTTTATGAAGATCAGCAAAATTGACAAAATAATTTTGACCTATAATCGTTGAGCAAACTTGCGCCATATTTTCGAGCAAACCGACTTCAGTAAAATATTCGTTCTGAATAAATAGTTGAGTTGGTTTTATCGTAAATAATGCTTCAACATACGTTTTTTCTAACCAAGAAATCGTATCCACAAAAAGCATTGGCTCACGATGTGGAAGGTATTGTTGAATATCAATTTGTTGATTTACTTTCATAAATTATGTTTCTGCAATCACTGTTTTCATCTCTCCTTTTGCAATTACCTCTTCTTCAATCTTTGTTTCGATTGATACCAAAGTCACCCCCATCACTTCGTGTAAAATAACGGCTGTTGTTACTAAATTTTCATTAACTTTAGGCAAACGATTAATCTGTATTGACTTCATCGACCCGATATATCCTGTTGGTGCTGATTCATTTCGAATATAAAATTGATATCCTGTATACAACGCTACTGTTTGCGCCATATGTTCTAACACTCCTGGTTCTTTTAATTCATTATTACTCACAAAAATTGAATCATTTTGTACCGATAAACCACCAACTACTTTTCCTTCTTCAAAATCAAAAATAGCATCAACCATTATCATTGGTTCGCGTTGTGGAATCAATAATTTGATAAACTCTATCGAGTGATTAGGTAATTGTATTGCACTCATTTACACGACAGTTAAATAGGCATACGAATAAGAAAAACGTCCACTTTCTGGTACACAAAGCATGATACGATTTCCTTTTATAAGATTTCCTTTCTGAAAAAGTTCATCAAGCATTAAAAAAATAGAAGCCGAGCCAACATTTCCAACTTTACTCAAATTCATAAACCATTTTTCAAGCGGAATTGTGATACCTTTCTTACAAAATTCATCATATAATCCTTGAACAAAATAATTAGAAGATACATGTGGCAATAAATAATCGATCTGATCTGATGATAATTGATGTTTATCCATTGCAGCTTTCATGCTTTCCACACCTTTGATTAAAATATTGTCGTTTAAAACTTTGACATCTTGTTTCAATGAAAAAACCGATTTTTTTAGCCAATCTTCCGAAGAATAATCGCTCCAAGGTTTCATTTCTCCACTTGGTAATTTATCACCACCTGCATACATACAGGTTTCTAATTCGTGTGCGTAAGAATAAGATTCCATCCACTCTATTTTTAGTGAAATAGTATCTTCATTTGGTGTATTTTCTAATAAAAAAGCACCTGCACCATCAGACAACATCCAACGTAAAAAGTCTTTTTTGAACGCGATAATAGGTTGTTCTTCTAATTCTTTCAAATTTTCAACTTCATGTTCAAATTTTTCTGCTTTCATCCATGTCGAAACTCGTTCCGATCCAGAACAAATTGCATTTTTAGAATTACCCGATTTCACTGAAAGATATCCAAATTTTAACGCATTCATTCCCGAATTACAAACACCAGAAGAAGAATTTAATTCGACTGAAACATTATTTTGCAATAAACCATGTACCATTGCTGCATGAGAAGGTAATAGCAAATCGGGTGTAGAAGTTCCACAAGACAATACCTCAATATCGTTTTGTGTAAATCGATCATCCAACAAATTGACGATTGCTTTCATTGTCAATTCAGCATTAGAATGCGTTATATTCCCTGATTCATCAAGTGCATAATAACGTGTTTTGATTCCATTATTTCTTAAAACAATTCTTCTTGCTTTTGACGGAATTTGATTAATCTTTCCTAAAAAATCTTCCATTTCTTCGTTTGAAACTGGTTGATTTGGCAAAAACTTAGAAGTTTTGGTGATATATACGTGTTGCATATTATTTTATTCCTTGATAATATTTTACCTGTTTTTTGTATTTAAAATAATTAAACGGATAAAATATAATATATAACAAATTTACTATCGGAGATATTATCCAAATAGCCACAATTAAATAATAATAAAAGAATTTTAAGAACTTTTCTCGCTGTTTACCTTGCTTAGAATCAATCATTTTTGACCAAACTTTAAACATTCGGTTTCCCTTTTTATCTACAGAAACCAAAAAAGGTTTTACCTCAACAGCATGAGCTTGTACTAATTTTTCTTGTAAATCTGAATAACTATTATTTTGGATTGAATTTAGAATAATTTTACCAAATCTTCTACTTTCTTGTATTGTTTTTTCATTAATTCCTGGCAAAGGCAACAAATTAAACATTCGTTTTTTAACTCCTGAAAACATCCAATTTACAATCGTCATTGCACTTATTAAATTTGGTGTATGATCTACTAACGCAATATTTCCGACCAATTTCGCTTTTTGTTCTTTCAAAATTACCTTGATTTTTTCCTGTGCTAAAAACCACATATTTCGCGAGCCACTAATCGTAATTATTTTAGTATGTTCTAAAAGTTTTTGCGTTTGCGAATCTCTTAAAAAAGAGTTAATTGGAATGGAAGGTGATAAAAACCAAACTTGATAATACAATAAAATCAAATCATATTTTTGATGTAAGATTTCGGATGGAATTGGTTTAATTTTCTTCTTTTTTTGAAGAAAGCTGTCAGGAAAAGCATTAAAAAAAGAATAAAAATCCCACGGAAAAGGAAACTCCTCCTCCATTTTTATGTTATAGGTCGTTAAACTAATATCTTGGCTTTTATTTAAATCATAAGTTGTTTGCTTTACAATCTCTTTCAATTGTCCTGACTGCGAATAATAGACAACTAATATGTTTGTCATTTTGTAAAAGATTATTTTTTTTAGTGGTTTGAAAATTCATATTGTTGTGTAATTTACTTCCAAAAATCGAAATAATTGAACCATTGATAAGGATATTTTTTTAGAATGATTTCTAAATTCGTACAAAACTCCTTCAATAGAGCGTTTGCATCACGATGTTTGAAATTCGCTTGACGAGCATATAGATGATAATGTAGATTTTTTTCTTTCATGACATACACGAAAGCAACGGGCACTTTCAATCGAGAAGCAATAGAAAATGGTCCTGCAGGAAAATTAGCTTCTTTGCCAAGAAGAACTTCTGACATGGTCTTATTTCCTTCGAAATAACGATCACCTGTAAAACAAATCAATTCATTTCGGCTAAGCGCATTGTTAATTTCGAAAATATGTGATAAATCCTCTTGAATTAAGATAAATTTCACCGAAGGTTTCATGGAAATACTTTCCAAATATTCTTTGATGACGTTTCGTTCTAAATCTGTCGTTACCAAATTTATTTGACAATCTAAATCGATGTCAGCAAAAAAATGTTCTGCAACTTCAAAATTTCCAACATGTGCGCTGATTAAAATTCCTCCTTGTTTTTGATCTAACAAATTTTTCAACAATTCAATCCCATCAAATTCGTACGTAAATTTATTACGTAAACCTGCATTAATTGCTGTTTTATCAATTAATGTTTGACCAAACGTATAATAACTTTTATAAACGCTTAAAATTGATTTGAAAATGGAAAATTTTAGACGATAACGAAAGTAATTGTAGATTGATTTATTGCTATCGACAGCTGTTATAAAATAATAAAAAGCTACAAAAATTAAGACTGAGTAAGCAGCCTTAATTCCGAGCTTTTTCATCACATTGACAAATATTTTGTAACCAAGGACCGTTCCTTTAGAACGACCATCCCATTGTTTCATATTTGTTATTTGTTCTCTAACTTTTGTTCTACAATTGTATAAAAGTCTTCAAAAGTAATCATACTTTGAAAATCTTCTTTTACTAATTTAACACCAAAATTAGATTCAATGATTACCACTAAATCGACATAGTCTAAACTATCTAAATCTAATGATTCTTTGATATTTTTTTCTTCTGAAATCACAGAAGGATCAACTTCAAATTCATCAATTAAGATAGCGTTTAATTTTTCAGCGATTTGACTTTTCACCATTTTTTAGGAATTAATTTTTTTAATTACAAGGGCAGAATTCGTTCCACCGAATCCAAAAGAATTTGACAAATATACATCAAATTCTTTATTTAAGGTTTCTTTAACAATGTTTAATTTAGCTGAATCTTCATCTGCATCTTCGAAATTAATATTAGGCGCAATAAAATTATTCATCATCATTAAGTTAGAATATATAATTTCACTTGCTCCCGCCATCCAACATTCATGTCCTGTCATCGATTTTGTCGAACTAACATAAGGTCTCGTTTTCCCAAAAACTTGATCGATTGCTTTTGCTTCATTCGCATCACCAACTGGTGTAGAAGTCGCATGAGCATTGATATATTGAATTTCATCAGCCGATAGATTTGCTTGTTTTAACGCTCTATTCATTGCTATCGCAGGCCCATCTACATTAGGTGTAGAAATATGCCCCCCATTTGATGAAAAACCATAGCCCAAAACCTCAGCTATAATTGGAGCACCACGTTTTATAGCCGATTCATAACTCTCTAAAATCAACGTTGCCCCTCCTCCACTTGGTACTAATCCATCACGATTTTTATCAAAAGGACGGCATGCTTTTTCTGGATGCTTTTCATTGGCTGAAAAAACACCTAACCCATCAAAGCTTGCCATAGCATATTTATTTATTTCTTGCGCTCCACCGCATATAATCATGTCTTGCAAACCATCTTTGATCATCATAAACCCCAAACCAACAGAATGAGAACCACTTGCACAAGCAGCACTAATGGTCATGTTAATTCCTGTCAATTCGAAAATTGTTGCAAGATTCATGGTTACAGTAGAATTCATTGATTTAAAAATAGCACCAGAACCTATTAATTCTGTGTCTTTTTTCTCCCGAACAATATCAATAGCATCAATAATTGCTTTCGAAACGCTATCGTTTCCGTAAATAATGCCAACTTCATTTGATTTCACATATTCTTCCGTCAAACCAGCATTCTTCAAGGCTTCTAAAGTTGCCATATACGCAAACTCTGTTTCTTGGCCAACTGTAATTCGTTGACGACGATTTAAAAAAGGTTTCAAATCAGCATGAGGAACCATTCCTGTTAATGCGGATTTGAATCCAAATTCTTTACGTTCTTCATCAAAAATAATCCCTGATTTTCCTTGACGCAAAGATTCGGTTACTTCTTCTAATGATGTTCCTAAACAAGAATAAATTCCCATTCCTGTTATTACGACTCTTTGACTCATTTTAGCTAAGAATAAATTCCTCCATTTATATTGATTACTTCACCTGTAATATAACTCGATTTTTTAGAAACCAAGAAACTTACCAAATCAGCTACTTCTTCGGCTTTTCCAAAACGATTGGCTGGAATTATTTTTTTTAATTCCTTTTGATCCAATTCATCTGTCATATCGGTTTCGATAAAACCTGGCGCAACAGCATTTACTGTCACATTGCGTTTGGCAATTTCCTGTGCTAAGGCTTTTGTAGCACCAATAACTGCTGCTTTCGCTGCTGAATAATTCGTTTGTCCTGGCGTTCCTTTCAATCCAGAAACAGAAACAATATTCACAATTCGACCAAATCTATTTCTTAACAATGGATTGATAAAGAAATGCGTCACGTTATAAAAACCATTTAAACTTGTATTAATCACATTCGACCAATCATCTTGCGAAATCCACATAAACAAATTGTCTTTTGTTATTCCAGCATTGTTAACAATTACTTCTACAATTGCATCTGAATTTTTTTCTGACCAATCTGTCAAAACTTGTTGGGTTTGATTAGTATCAGCTACATCAAATTTCAAAATTTCACCTGAACCTCCTAACCTTTCCACTTCTCTTAAAGTCTCTAACGCAGCAGCTTCATTCGAATTATAATTGATTAAAAGATGATACTCATGGTCTTCGGCAATTTTTAAACAAATTGCTTTTCCTATTCCACGCGAACCACCTGTTACTATTGCACATTTCATGCTTTATTTTACTTTATTATTTAGTAAATAATTTTTAACTTCCTTAAGATAAGGATAAATCACCTCATCTTCCTTAAATGCAGGAACAATTTTACGAATTGAATCATAAAATGCTTTCCCTTTTGATGACAATTTATCTTGTATTTGTAGACATTCTATCGCTTGTGTTACAGCTAAACTTTGAACTGTCAATACCTCAAACGTATTATCAATCACTTTTGCACAAATTGTAGCGGCATTCGTTCCCATGCTCACAATATCTTGATTATCGTTATTATTTGGAATACTATGCACATACATCGACGTAGAAAGTGTTTGATTTTCTGCCGTTGTAGACGTTGCTGTAAACTGCGCAGCTTGTAAACCAAAGTTAAAACCAAGTGTTCCTAAATTCACAAAAGGTGGTAGAATATCATTAATTTTTGGATTCACTAAATAATTTAATTGACGCTCACTAAGCATCGATAAACGCGTGACAGCTAATTTCAATTTATCTAACTCTAACGAAACATAATCGCCATGAAAATTACCTCCGTGATGAACCGTTTGATTTTCTACATCAATAATTGGATTGTCACTTGCCGAATTAATCTCGTTTTCTATTACTTCTTTTGCAGCATTCCATGTATCGTAAATTGGACCTAAAATTTGCGGAACACAACGTAACGAATAATATTCTTGTACTTTTTCTTGGAAAATTTTCTCTTTACGTTCTTGGTACAATTCATTTTCTCGTTTTTTAACCAATTGACTATCATTCAAAAAGTCGGTCATTTTATTCGCAACAACTCGCTGTCCTATATGTTGTTTAGCTTCATTTAATGGTTTTGAATAATGGTCATCAAAAGATTGAACAATCTCATTCATCATCGAACTCAACGTAATCGAAAGATTAATCAATTGATCTACTTTAATCAAATTTACCATTCCGATACCTGTCATAACCGAAGTCCCATTCATAATAGACAAACCTTCGCGAATATGAACTTCTATTGGCTGAAGATTTTCAATCTCAAAAACTTCTTTCGTTGATTTGATTTCTCCTTTATAAAATACTTCCCCTTCACCGATTAAAGCTAATGCTAAATGTGCTAACTGAACTAAATCTCCACTGGCTCCTACGCTACCATGTTGATAAATAACCGGTAAAATATCACGATTCACCAACTCTTGCATCAACAACAAGACCGATGGATGAATTCCTGAAAAACCAAGAGACAACGTATTTAAACGCGCAATAATTGCTGCTTTTGTTTGATCTAACGTCAATGGTTCTCCTATTCCTGTACAGTGGCTTCTGATTAAATTATATTGAAGTTGAATTGTATCTTCTTCCTCAATACGATATTGAGCCATTGGACCAAAACCTGTATTTACGCCATAAATTATTTTATTTGTTGAAAACTCTTTCAGAAAATTAAAACTATTCTCCACTCGCTTAAGTGTTGATTTATCCAGCACTAATTTTTTATTTGCAAAAAGTATGTTTTCTATAGTGTCAATTGTTAATTTTGTCATGTTATTGATTAGGTAAAATATTTAGCGATTTTTGGTTACTTGTTTCCTCAATCAATTGCAAAAATAATTAAAAAACTATACAAAAAATCATGATTGAAAATACAGATGTTTTAATCATCGGTGCAGGTCCTTCGGGATCTGTTGCTGCAGCCTATTTGAAAAAGCACAACGTCAATGTAATTGTGTTAGAAAAAACGCAATTTCCACGAATTGTTGTTGGCGAAAGTTTAATTCCTCGTTCAATGGATCATTTCGAAGAAGCGGGTTTATTGCCTTATTTGGATCAACAAAATTTTGAAGTAAAAGCTGGAGCAAGATTTATTCGTGATGAACAAATTTGTGTTTTCGACTTCAGTAAAAAATTTGGTAAAGGTCAAGATTGGACCTGGCAAGTTCCTCGTGCTGATTTTGACATGACTCTTGCGAATGCAATTATTGACAAAGGTGCTGATTTACGTTTTAATGAAGAAGTTATTGATGTACAATTTGAACAGAAAAGATCAATCACAACTGTAAAAAAACAAAACGGTGAAACCTATCAAATTAACGCTAAATTTTTAATTGACGCAAGTGGATATGGTCGTGTTTTACCTCGATTATTAAACATTGATAGCCCCTCAAAATTAAATCCTCATTCGGCTATTTTCACACATATAGATGATGTTCGTCGACCTCAAGGACAAGAAGGTACACAGATTTCTTTTGATATCATCGAAACAAAAGTTTGGCTATGGGTAATTCCTTTTTCAAATGGTAAAACGAGTGTCGGAATTGTTGGTCCAACAAATTATATCAATCAATTATCAACCAATCAAAGTACTGTTGAGGCTTTACAAAATGCAATTAAAAAGTCTGATTTTTATGTCAATCGATTTGGTGATTTACCGTTTGAGTTTGAACCTAAATGGTTGAAAAATTATTCGGCAGCAGTTACAAAAATGTATGGAGATGGTTATGTTTTGACAGGAAATAGTACCGAATTTTTAGACCCTGTTTTTTCTTCTGGAGTTTGTTTTGCGACAGAAAGCGGTTTGAAAGCTGCAAAACTCGCCATTAAAGAAATAAACAACGAAAAAGTTGATTGGCAATCTGAATATGAAGATTATATGAAAGAAGGCATTGATGTTTTTACAACTTATGTACAAGAATGGTATACTGGAAATTTGCAAGAATTATTTTTTCATCAACCCGAAAATCCTGATGTTAAAGAAAAAATTTGTGCTGTTTTAGCTGGATATGTTTGGAATAAAGAAAATCCTTTTGTCAAAAAACACAGTAGCGTGATTCGAAATATGGCCTATTTGATCCGAATGGTAAACGAAAAAGAATAATAATGAAGTCGACAATCTGTCGATTTTTTTTATTTCAAATTCAATTAGTTTCTCTATTTTTGAGTAATCCAATACTACAAATACATGCAATTTCAGACAATTGATACGGTAGAATCGATATCGAAAGAAGAATTTATAAAAAATTATCTCAAAAAAAGAAAACCTTTGTTATTAAAAGGTTACGCTAAAGATTGGAAGGATTTTGATAAATGGAATCTTGATTATATCAAAGAAAAAGCTGGTGAACAAATTGTTCCTTTGTACGATAGTAAACCCGCTGATGCAACAAAAAGTTCGGATACACCTGCTACACATATGAAATTTAACGAATATGTTGATTTAATAAAAAAGCAACCTTCTGACTTAAGA
>NZ_CALGVK010000062.1:0-30232 GCF_937930195.1 uncultured Empedobacter sp. | reverse complement strand
ATGATTGCCCGTATAATTTATTTTGGATTATTGCTACTTACATTTTTTCCGTTTATAGAGTCGTCAGTGGCGCTTCTTTTAGGAATTGGTTATGGATTAATTTTTCAAAATGAATTTGGTGATTTTTCAAAAAAATATTCCAAAAAGTTATTAAATATAGCAATCATAGGTTTAGGGTTAGGTTTGAATCTTCACGAAGCAGTTTCGGTAAGTAAAGATGGGTTTATACTCACTTTTATTTCTATAATAAGTGTTTTTGTATTAGGATTTGTGTTTTATCGATTATTAAAAATCAATAAGAATACATCGTTGCTGATTACTTCGGGAACTGCTATTTGTGGAGGAAGCGCAATTGCGGCTATTTCTTCGGTTTTACAACCAAAAGCGAACCAAATTACGATTGCAATGGCAGTAGTTTTTGTGTTGAACGCAATAGCGCTGGTTATTTTTCCTACGATTGGACATTTATTTCATTTAACCCAATATCAATTTGGTTTGTGGTCAGCGATTGCTATTCATGATACAAGTTCTGTGGTTGGAGCAGCAAAACAGTACGGAGAGCAAGCGTTAGAGATTGCGACAACTGTAAAATTGAGCCGTACATTGTGGATTTTTCCATTGGCTTTGTTCATCGGTTATTTTAATAAAAAAGAAAATTCTACTTATAAATTTCCTTACTTTATTTTAGGTTTTGTCGCAACAATGCTAATTGCAACTTATTTTCCACAAGGCGAAAAAGTTTATCAAATCTTACAAGGCTTTTCGAAACAATTAATGGTAGTAGCGTTGTTTATGATTGGTTCGTTAATTAATTTACAATCAATCAAACAAGCTGGTTTCAAGACTTTGTCTTATGGAATTTTACTTTGGATATTCATCTCGATTTTATCTTTGGTATTGGTTCTGAAATTTTTCTAAACAACAGATAAGCATTCTTATTCATCTGTAACATTGGTTACTGTCCACTGTTTTTTAGTCACTTAACTTTGTATCAACAAAAGAAAAAAGGTTAAACCATAAAAATATACACATATGTTTTTTCAACACATTTTTGAGAAGTCTTTAGCACATTCAAGCTACATTGTAGGATGTCAAGTTGCTGGAGAAGCGATTGTAATTGATCCAAAAAGAGATATCGATACTTATATAAAAATAGCCGAAGAAAATAATCTTAAAATTACGCACATTGCGGAAACGCATATTCATGCAGATTATCTTTCAGGAAGTCAGGAATTGGCTTATGTGACAGGTGCTAAAATGTATTTGTCGGATGAAGGAGGTAAAGATTGGCAATACGATTTTGACCATGTTGGATTAAAAAATGGAGATAAAATAGAAGTCGGAAATTTAATCTTCGAAGTGATGCATACGCCAGGACATACGCCAGAAAGTATAAGTTTCTTGTTGACTGATACACCTGCAACAAAAGAACCTGTCATGATTTTTACAGGAGACTTTGTGTTTGTCGGAGATATTGGTCGTCCAGATTTGTTAGAAGAAGCGGCAGGTTTGGTTGGAACGAAAGAGGTTGGAGCAAAACAGATGTTCGAATCATTGAAAAAATTTCAAGCTTTACCCGATTATCTTCAAGTTTGGCCAGCGCATGGTGCAGGATCAGCTTGTGGAAAAGCATTGGGAGCTGTAGCAAGTTCAACAGTTGGATACGAAAAAATAAGAAACTGGGCATTACAATTTGATCAAAATGAAAAAGGTTTCATCGATTATCTATTAGCAGATCAACCAGAGGCACCAGCTTATTTTGCTATGATGAAAAAGTTGAACAAGACAAAACGTCCTTTATTAATAGAAGTTCCGAAATGGGCTAAGTTGACATATATTGAATTTGAGAAAGCAAAAGATTTTGGAATGAAAGTAATTGATGCAAGAATCAAAATAGATTTTTCGCAAATACATGTTCCAAGAACAATCAATATTCAAAATAATAAAACATTCAACACTTGGATGGGTTGGATGGTAAATTATCAAGAACCAATCGTGTTAGTTGTAGAAGAAAATGAGGTAGAGGACATGACGCGAAAACTAATGCGAATTGGTTTAGATAATGTGTACGGTTATATTACACCAGCAGAATTATTGAGCAATACAGAAGAAATGACTTCTTCAACTATTATTGATGCTGATGCGATGGAAAATTATATCGGGAATGATGAGGTTCAAATTTTAGATGTAAGAGGTGAAGCCGAATTTAAAGAAGGTTTTATAGAAGGAGCAAAACATATTTTCGTAGGTTATTTACCAAAACGATACCATGAATTGGATCCGAATAAAAAAGTAGTTTTACACTGTCAAGCAGGTGATAGAGCAACAATTGCACAGAGTTTTTTAGAATCAAAAGGTTTTGAAGTAGAAAATTATAGTGCAGGAATGGCAGATTGGAAATTGAATAAAAAACCATTAGTCAAATAATATGTTTTTCAAAAAAATTATTAAAATGTTGACATCAAACTCAAACGTAGAAAATTATCTACAAGAAGGCGCATTGCTATTGGATGTGCGTACAAACGCGGAGTTCTTGGCAGGACATCATGCAGATTCGGTTAATATTCCATTACAAGAATTAGAAAGCAGAATAGGCGAATTGTCGAGCAAGAAGATAGTAACGGTATGCAGAAGCGGAGCAAGAAGTGGGCAAGCTGCAGTTATACTAAAGAATAAAGGTTTTGATGCCATCAATGGCGGACCTTGGAACATGATTTAAGTACATAATTAAATTATATTGAATGGATTTATTAGACAGAATACAAGGAAATAATTTTTATCTAATTGATTTTTATGCAGATTGGTGTGCACCATGTCAATTGCAACTTCAATTTTTAGAAAACTTAAAAGGAAAACTTCCTGATCATGTCGAGATAATAAAAATTGATGTAGATAAAGACAAAATAAGTACGATTCAGTTTGATGCGATGTATCAAGTAAATGGCGTACCAACTTTAATGCTTTTTCATCAAGGAAAACTTCTTTGGAAGCATTATGGAGTTAAGTTTGAAGATGATTTACAAAAAATAGTAGAACAATTTTTGATCTAAAAAACAGTAATCGTGTCTGAATCTTTTAAAAGATAACGCGATTACTGTTATTTTTTTTAAACAATATGTGTTAATTACTAATTTATTCCTTGTCTTATTTAGATAAAATAAAAAATATTAGATAAAAAGTGTGAATACAATAAAAACGTTAACATTTATTAAAAAAAAATCATACATGATTTGCATTAGTATGATTTATGTTATAGTTTTGAGTAAATGATATTACAAATAGGTAATATGAATTAACACTAATTATGATTTTAAGGCTTCTGTAAAAGAAGCCTTTTTTATTTTCATTAAAAATAAAGCAGATTAAGCAAATATTTAACCAACACAATTGGTTGTGCCGACTTACTTTTTTAAAGTTAATTACAGTAGTTGAGAAGTTTTTTTACAAAATTATTTTTGAAATTCGGTTGCTAATAATTCAACTATTTTCATGATGTTTTGATTTGTAAATAAAAGATAAGATTACATCAGGTAAAAAAACAGCTTTACTAAATTGTAAAGCTGTTTTTATATTTTAAATATCATCTGTGTATAAATCGATAATTGGTCGAGGTTTTTTTCGTTTGATTTGCGTTAACCAATAAATGAAAATACCTATTCCATTTCCGAAAATAATCACGGTTATCCAAACTAAACGTTCGTCACTTTTAATCAAATTTGGATTTTTTAAGGCATGTACAATGAAGTAAACAAAAGAAATTACGCCAGTAAAAAAACTCATTAAAACTAAAAAGATGAAAATGATAAGATTTCCTAATAAAGCACTCAGAAGCGATTTCGAATTTCCCATATGTCCAAGTTGTGCATCGAGCGTATTAAACATCGAATAAAAAATTCCAAAATAACTCAGCAAGCCAAGTATAAATAAAGTGATTGGAACAATAGCCAAAGTGGCTTGTAGCTTTGGATTGTTTAAAAGAGACGTTAGATCTCTGTCAATTAGTAGATTCTTCATCATTTGAAAAATAATCTTTTATTTTTTTTGCTTTAGATTTCCCTATACAATCGGTTAACTCTAACAAAGATGCATTTTTTATTCGTTCAACCGATTTAAATTTTGTTAATAATTCTTTAATTGTTTGCGGACCGATTCCATTTATTTCTTCTAAAACCGAATTATAGGCATTTTTACTGCGACGATTTCGATGGCGAGTAATCCCAAATCGGTGCGATTCGTCTCGTACATGTTGCAGCACTTTTAAGGTTTCAGAATTTTTGTCCAAGTACAAAGGATAAGGATCGTCTGGATAATAAATTTCTTCCAAACGTTTTGCAATTCCAATGACAGATACTTTTCCACGTAAACCTAAACGGTCAATCGATTTTAAAGCCGAACTTAATTGTCCTTTTCCTCCATCAATCAAGATGAGCTGAGGCAATGGTTCACCTTCAGCCAAAACGCGTGTATAACGACGTTCTATTACTTCTTCCATTGTTGCAAAATCATTTGGACCTTCAACTGTTTTGACATTGAAAATTCGGTAATCTTTTTTGCTTGGCTTTCCATTTTTAAAGACAACACAAGCCGATACAGGATTTGTTCCTTGAATATTAGAGTTATCGAAACCTTCTATATGACGAGGTTCTGCAGGTAATCGCAAATCAACCTTCATTTGATTCATAATGCGATTTGTATGACGGTCTGGATCGATAATTTTGGTTTGTTTGAGCTGTTCCAAACGATAAATTCGCGTGTTTTTTAACGATAAATCAACAATGTGTTTTTTATCGCCAATTTTTGGAACTGTAATTTTTCGGAATGGAATTTCTAAACTTAATTCGAATGGAACATAAATTTCTTTCGAAGTAAGATTAAATCGTTCTGAGAAATCAATAATCGCGCGCTCCAATAAATCTTCATCCGTCTCATCCAATTTCTTTTTCCACTCTTCGGTATGCGATTGTATAATTGCACCATGATAAATTTTCATGAAATTGACATACGCATATTCCTCATCCGATGTAATCGAAAAAACATCAACATTGGTAATGGTAGGTGAAACAATTGTTGAACGTGCTTGGTAATTTTGTAAAGCTTCGATTTTCTCTTTGATTATTTGTGCTTTTTCAAATTTCAAATCCGATGCATATTTTGTCATTTGATTGATTAAATATTGCTTTGCTTCGTTAAATTCTCCTTTGATAATATTACGAATCGCCGAAATTTGCTCATTATAATCTTCTTCGGTTTGGTAATTTTCGCAAGGTCCAAGACAATTGCCAATATGGTATTCTAAACAAACTTTGAATTTATGGTTTTCGATGTTTTTTTCGCTCAAATCGTACGAACATGTTCTGATTTGATACAATTCTTTGATCAAACCTAATAAAACTTTCATGGTTTTGACATTAGAATATGGACCAAAATATTCAGAACCATCTTTGATTACATTTCGTGTCGAAAAAATACGTGGAAATCGTTCGTTTTTAATGCAAATCCATGGATAGGTTTTGTCATCTCTTAACAGAATATTGTAGCGTGGCTGATGTTCTTTGATCAGATTATTTTCCAATAACAACGCATCGTATTCGGAATTAACATTAATCGTTTCGATGTTATCAATGTTACTCACCAAAACACGCAATCGTTTCGAATCGTGTTGTTTATTGAAATACGAATTCACACGACGTTTCAGGTTTTTCGCTTTACCAATGTATAACAAATCTCCTTTTTTGTTATAATATTGATAAACACCTGGCGTTTCGGGTAAACTCGCTAATTTTAATTTTACATTTTCATTCATCAAACTACCTCTACAACATTTATTTTTTGCTGTTCATCATCAATATAAATCAAGATTTTTGTTTGAATTTTATACCCCAAATTGTTGAAAAATTCAGCATATCTATTCACTTGAAAATGATGATCTAAATCGGGTTGCCCAGTTTTATAATCAATAATTGAACAATTATTTTCAGCATCAATGACAACACGATCGGCTCTGAAAATTTGTCCATTTTCATCAATAAAATCGCGTTCATTTAAAACCGTTAAACCTTCAGCAAAATAGGGAACTAATTTAGCATCTTGTAAGAGATTTTGCAAGGTTTTTTGCAGATGTTCTACATTTTCAGCAGAAACAGTACCACGTTGTTTTTCACTTTCGATGATTTTTGGTAAATCATTTTGCGTTACAATTTGTGATAAAATAGTATGAATTGTATTTCCAAATTCTGTGAATTTTAACTTTTCTTGTGCTTTTTCTGAATTGGTGTTAATCACCAAACGTGTATTCCAATCCGAAGAATAAATTTTAAGTTCTGCCGAAGAGTTTTCAATAACTTTTGGTGTTGAAATACGTTCTGGTGTACCTTTCAAAATAACTTCATCTTCAGAAAAGCCTTTGCTGAAAACAAATTCGTGTAAATAGTTGGCAATATTTTTTGATTTCGAAGACTCTTTAGGCTTTTGCGCAATCATGTACAATTGTTCTTTTGCACGTGTTGTTGCAACATAAAGCGTATTAATTTCATCCAATTGAACCAAGTTTTCTTCTTCGTCAATTTTTGATTTTATCGCTTCGTTTTTGATGGTTTTTAATTCATTGTTAATCCCAACATAAAACGTTTCGAATGGATTATCTTCATCTTTTTGCAGTGGAATCCAAATTTTAGAATTCTTACTTTGCCAATCCAAAAATGGTAAAATAACAACTGGAAATTCCAAACCTTTAGACTTGTGAATCGTCATAATTTGAATTGCATCGACACCTTTTGGCGTTTTGATACTTGCTTTATCTTTGATCGTTGACCAAAATTCGAGAAACGAATTAAGATCTGATTCATTTTTTGATGAATAGTCTAAAATAACATCCAAAAAGCTCAAAATATAAGCAGGTGAACGTTCTTGTAAATGCAATGTACGAACAGCTTTTTCGGTGAAATCATATAACGAAAGGTTTTGATCCTGAATAAAATCTAAATCAATTCCAAGTGATTTGGTTAATTTCAAAAATTTCGGCAAACCTTCTTTCAACGCTTTTTCAACGGTGATGGTTAAATCATCTGTTCTGAATAATTCTAATTCGTACGCAACCATCAAAAAGCGTATTTTAGATTGTTCATCTTGTGGATTTGATGTTATTTTAAACAAATATTCGATTAATTGTATTTCAAATGAATTTTTTAACAATAAAGCTTCATTGGAAATGACAACTAAATTATTTTCGGTCAAATATTTTGCCAACAAAACGCCTTGCGCATTACTACGAACCAAAATTGCAATATCACTTAAAGAAAAACCATTTGCACGACAATCTTCAATCGTTTTCAGAACCAATTCTAAGTTTTTTTCTTTGAATAAGTCTTTTGATCGACCTTCTTGTTCGATAAAATTTATTTTGACAAAACCATCTTTTTGATGATTGGTGAATTGTTTATTACCGATTTCATACAAATACTGAAAACTTGGTAAATTAAGTTTAGGCGCTATAAACGAATACAATTCATTGTTAAATTGGATGATATTTTCGTGGCTTCGCCAGTTTTTTTCTAATTCTTCAACCTTGATATTTTCTTCTTCTTTTCGATCAATTAAATCTATCATTTGTGCTGGATTTCCTCCTCGCCAACGGTATATAGATTGTTTTGCATCACCAACCAACATAATCGTGTCAGATTGCGCACGCGCATTTTCCACCAACGGATTTAGATTGTTCCATTGTAAAGTTGAAGTATCTTGAAATTCATCAATAAAATAGTGATTGTAGCGCGAGCCAATTCGTTCGTAAATAAAATTAGCAGGTTGTTGTTGCAGATTTTTACTGATGATGGTATTGAATTCGTTTATCAATAAAACATTCGAATCTTTTTTGATCGAATCCAACGATTTTTCGACTTCATTAATCAACGAAATTGACGAAATGTTTTTTTGAATAGACGTTAATAAAAGTAAGTGATCATTAATATTTGCAGCTTTTTCGAACAAATCTTTAATCTGTGGAAAAATAGATTCGGCAGTTGCATCTTTTACTTTCGAAAGATAACCGCCTTCTAAAACATCTTTTGTGTTGGCATCGGTTGGTAAAATCAATCCAAAACCATCATAATTCTTTAATTTTTGGAAAAAAGCGGCAATACCACGACTTTTTCCAGGTAATTCGTTTACAGAAATTCCATTGTTTGCCAGCAACTCAAAAAACTCATTTCCGATTGTAATCAATCCATCTTTCAACGTTTTGATATCATCAAAAATAACCTTTCGGTAACGAATAAATTCGTCTAATGAAATATTTTTTAACTTTTCTAAATCTTGTAAATGACGATCGTTTGAAATATCAGAAGTGTCAGAAGAAAGGGTTTTACGGATATCCCATGATTTATTTTCGTCCATATTATCCAACGCAATTTTGATCATGGTTTGCGTTAATTTTTCGTCTTCTCCAATTTTTGAATAGAGTAAATCAACCGATTCGTTGATAATTTCTGTTGTATTCATTTCGACATCAAAATTCATCGATAAACCCAAATCTTGTGCAAAAGATTTCATCAATCGTAGATTAAATTTATCAATCGTAGAAATTGAAAATTTGGAGTAATTATGAAGAATGGCAATCAGAATATTATACGCTTTCGCCTTGATAATTTCTGGCTTCATGTTCAATTCAGAAGAAAGTTCAAGAATATAAGAATCTTCTTTTGGATTCGAACTTTTGGCAATTTCTTCCAATGTTTCGATGATACGCTCTTTCATTTCACCAGCAGCTTTGTTGGTAAACGTGATGGCTAATATATGTTCGAAATGATAATCGCTTTCGTTGGTTAATAACAACGAGAGAAATTCTTTAACTAATGTGTAGGTTTTACCTGCACCAGCTGATGCATTGTAAATTTTGAAATCGCCTGCTTGTAACAAATTCTGAATTTTTAGGAAAGTTAAACAATCTTCTCAAAAATAGAAAATCAGAATGCCAAAACATGACGTACTAAAAAAGGAAACTCAACTGAGTTTCCTTTTTTGTAAATGTTATAAATGCGATGAAATTTTGATTATTTCTTAATTTCTTTTTTTAGCTGTTTTTGCTTTTTTTCAATCTCCTTTAGCATTTGTTTAGTGTTTTTTTCTTGTAATACAAGTTCTTTCTTTTTTTCTTCAAGATATTTACTCATTTCTTTAGGATCTTCAGAATAAAATGTTTTTACAGTAAATGAACCTAATTTTTGTATTTCGGGATTTTTAGGATCAGTTTTTAGAGCTGTAATATCATAACCTCTTGAATGCGATTCTTTTAATTGTTTTTCTATTTCCGTTTTATCAATTCCTTCATTTTTTGAAAAACTTACACTATAACCATTATCAATTCCTTTTGATTTTAATTGATTTTCTAAATAAACTTTATCAATCTCTGAACTAATAATTTTATGTTCAACACCATTTTTGTCGGTGTAAATAGAATAACCATTTTTCAGAGTAATATTATTTTTTACCGTTGGCATTTTAGCAGTTGTTACTTTTTTATCAATATTCGGAATATCTTTTTCAGAGTTAAAAATTCTGATAACACTTGAATCTTTTTTGAAAATTTCTATTAAACCTTCGCTCTTTTTTACAATTACTTTATTAATATCTTTTGGATCTATTTTTTGTAAAACTTTGCCATCTTTACCATATAGTGTTGTCGGTATTAATTCTTTTTTTCTAACAATATCTTTTATTTTTATCGAATCATTCAAGATGATATCTCCAGCATCGTTTAAAATAATTTTGTTTTGCGGATTACTTTTCAAAATATCTTTTAATTCTTCTTTGGTCATTGTTTTACCATCAGATAAATTTTTGATTAACGTAATAGTGTCATTCAGGTTTTTCGTTATTTTATTTTCTTCTTTTGTATCAAATATCAAATCCGCTTGCGATTGAACAGGTTTTTCCAATGCTTGTTCTACCTTTTTTGCTTTATTTTCTACTTCCTGAGCAAAAGATTTTTGAGAAAACAATACAAAAGCGCTTAGTATAAAAGGTAAAGAAGCAAAAGAAAGAATTTTAGCTTTTCGATTTGAGGTGTTTTTCGTCATCATAAGTAGGCGTTTTTTGGTTAGTATAAAATTGAAATTACTCGCCATCATTGATGGATTTTGAGTTGCAATGCAATCTAAAATTTGATGTTGATAAGTTTTTAAATCAGAGTTTCTTTTTAACACATATTCATCTGCCAAAAACTCATGATTTAGTTTGATCGATTTTTTGTAGAAATAAATAAAAGGATTGAACCAAAAAAGGATTTGAAAAATTTCTATCCATAATATATCAAAACTATGTTTCTGAATACAATGTGCTTTTTCGTGATCAATTAAATTTTGATGTAAATTCTCGAGTTGTTTTTTGGGAATAAAAATATAATTCCAAAAACTATAAGGTTGACTTGATTGTAAATCGAGAACATAAGTAATTTCGTGGTCTTTTATTTTTTCTTCTGTTTTAATTTTAAATAACAAGTTGTACAAATTGTAACTAAATCTGGCTAAAAATAAAACTGCAAATAGGATGTAAATTACATTTAAAATATCCCCAAAGTTAATTCCTTCTTCTTGTTGCAATACGTCAGGGTTTTGCATTAAAAAAGCTAATAGTTCAGGCGAAATATTTGTTTCGTTAGCTGTAATTGGTAAATCTATTTTATACAAAGGCGCTGTCAACGAGAAAACTAACGAGAATAAAAGATAAAATCGATTGATTTTATACATACTTTCGCGCTCCAATAAAAGTTTGTAAAATGAATACAAAAAACCAGAGCAAAGAATAAATTTTATGACATAAGCAACCATAAGCTATTTCTTTTTACGGTCTATTTCATTGTCGATGATATCACGTAATTTTTCTAATTCTTCAACAGACATATTGTGTGATTTTGCAAAAAATGAAGCAAATTGTGTTGCCGAATTATTAAAGAAGTTTGAAATCATTCCTTTTACTTCTTTCGAAAAATAGTCGTCTTTTTTTACCAAAGCGTAGTATCGACGCGAGTTTCCCATTTGTTCGTAATCAATATAACCTTTGTCGTGCATCCTTTTTAATAAAGTAGATATAGTCGTGTTTGCAGGTTTTGGATCGTCATAAGAATCGATAATATCTTTGGCGAAAACTTGTTTTCCACTCCAAATAACTTCCATCACTTCTTCTTCTCTTCTTGATAATTTAACTTTCATAATCTACAATTGTAATTTAATTACTACAAATATAGAATTAAATTTAATTTGACCAATTTATTTTTAACTTATTTAACATTTACACACAAAAAAAGGAGCAAAAAGCTCCTTGATATTTTGATTTGAAATGTTATTACATTTCCATTAATTTATACGCTACACCAACACTAAAATAGGTATTCGTAGTACTTTTTGAAGATGGATCATGATTAATATCTGTTAATCCTTTTGTAAAACGAGCATTGATTTCTAATTCGTCAGTTACTTTGTATCCAGCTCCTATATTTAATCCAAAATCAAATGTTTTGAAATTATCTGTAATTGGCTCTTTAGTCTTAATATTATTGAATTCTGTTTTTTCTTTAGCAGAAACCAAGAAACCTAATTGAGGACCAAATTCAACATCCAATCCGTCCATAATTTCATAACGTCCCATTAACGGAATATTAATATTATGTGTAACTATTTTTTTATCACTACCATCATGTTTTTTGATTCCAGCACCTTGTTTTGAGTATAATAATTCTGGCTGAAAACTAAATTGATCAGTTACTTTGTAATTTGCATAACCACCAACATAAAAGTCTGTTCTAAATTTTGCACTTTCAGTACCAGATAAAGTCGGGAAGTTAAGACCTCCTTTTACTCCTAAATCAATTTGCGCGTTCGCTGCACTTAATCCACCGAAAAGTGCTATTCCTAAGATTAGTTTCTTCATTTTTTTATTACTTAAGTTTGAGTTATATTATTTAATTCAAAAGTAAAGTTTTATTCATAGATAAAATTGAGCTGTTCTTCAAAAAAACAATAATGCTTTTTTATTTCACAATATCTATGCCTTTTTTGTTAAAAATTCATAAAATATTATGACTTAAATAATTTTCGCTAAATAATCCATAATAATTTTCGTTGCATTTGGAGAATTTTGAACAAAATCTCCTGCTTTTTTTCCACTTGCTTTTCTAAAATTTTCGTCATTCATCAAACGGTTCATTATTTTATTAAATTCGGTTTGATTTGAAATTGAAAAACCACCACCAACTGCTATCAAGTCAACAGCTTCCTGGAATTTTTTGTATTTATGTCCAAATACAACAGGATTTCCATACGTTACAGCTTCTAATGTATTGTGAATTCCTGCTCCAAAACCACCGCCAATATAAGTGATATCTGCATATGCATACACTTTGGATAGTAGTCCAATTGTATTTAGAATAAAAACTTTTGAATCAATTAAATCTTGTTGCGAAGTTTTTTCTAAATCAGAAAATTTAACAGTTTTTTGATTGATTTTACTCAGAAAAGAATTGATCTCAGCATCATTCAAATTATGTGGTGCGAAAACAATTTTCCAATCATTCGTTAATTTTTGATTGATTAATTCAATAAATAATTCTTCATCTTTTGGCCACGAACTTCCAACAACAATTAATTTTGAATGTTGTTTGAAAGTTTCCATAAAATCCAAGTGGTTGTCTTGGTGAATAATTTGTTTAACACGGTCAAAACGCGTATCACCTGCAATTGTATTCTGTGTAATCTGAATAGAGTCTAATAAATTTTTAGACTTTTCGTTTTGCACAAAGAAATGATTAATTAAACTTAATTTTTTAGCAAACCAGTTATTTCCATCCTTTTTGAAAAAGTTTTGACTCTCTCTAAAGATAGAGGAAACCACAATTGTTGGTATTTTGTGTTGATGTAAAGTCGAAATTAAATTGAACCAATATTCGTATTTCACCAAAATCAAAATTTCGGGATGCAAGACTTTTATTAGTTTTTCTGCATTCGATTTTGTGTCTAAAGGTAAATAGAAAATTAAGTCAGCTCCTTGATAATTTTTTCTAATTTCGTAACCTGAAGGCGAGAAAAAGGAAACAGCAATTTTATGTGTAGGATACTTTTCTTTTAAGGTTTCGATCACAGGTCGACCTTGTTCAAACTCGCCTAAAGAAGAACAATGTACCCACAAAACTTTATCCGTTTTAGATAGTTTAGAAGCAATTTTTTCTTCCCAATTATCACGACCATTTATCCAAAGTTTCGCTTTTTCGTTAAAATTCGAAGCCAATTTTAGCGCCATTCCGTACGCCTTGATTGATATATTATAAAATCCTTGCACAATCTTGCAAAGTTAGAAATTTAGAACGAGCTTTTTTTGTACATTTGTTGTAATAATATCGACTTTTTAAAGTTGTAGATGTTGAAAGATTCATTAAGTTATGAAAAAAATACAAATGGTTGACTTACAGAGTCAATATCAAAAAATAAAAGGTGACGTTGATGCAGCAATTATGAATGTTTTAGATTCGGCTGCTTTTATAAATGGACCAGAAGTAAAACAATTCGAAACTGAATTACAAGAATATCTTAACGTAAAACATGTTATTCCTTGTGGAAATGGGACAGATGCTTTACAAATCGCTTTGATGGCATTAGGATTGGAGCCAGGTGACGAGGTAATTACGGCAGATTTTACTTTTGCGGCAACGGTAGAAGTGATTGATTTATTAAAATTAAATTCTGTTTTAGTAGATGTCGATTATGATACATTTACAATTGATACAGAAAAATTGAAAGCTGCTATTACACCAAAAACTAAAGCAATTATTCCAGTTCATTTATTTGGGCAATGTGCTAATATGGATGAGATTATGGCAATTGCAAAAGAACATAACTTATATGTTATAGAAGATACAGCGCAAGCAATTGGTGCAGAATACAAAGGTCAAAAAGCTGGTACAATTGGTCATATTGGTTGTACATCTTTCTTCCCTTCTAAAAATTTAGGATGTTACGGAGATGGTGGAGCGATTTTTACGAATGATGATGATATTGCACATCGTTTACGTGGAATTGTAAATCACGGAATGTACAAGCGTTACTACCACGATGAAGTAGGGGTTAACTCACGTTTAGATTCAGTTCAAGCAGCAGTTTTACGCCGCAAACTACCATTCTTAGACGAGTATAATGCTGCACGTAACAAAGCAGCAGCTTATTATTCAGAAGCTTTTAAAGATATTGATGCGCTAATTACACCATCAAAAGGAGAAGATACAACACATGTTTTTCATCAATATACTTTACGTGTAACAAATGGTAAACGTAACGAATTGCAAGCTTTCTTAACAGAAAAAGAAATTCCAGCAATGATTTATTATCCTGTTCCATTACGTAAACAAAAAGCGTATGATAACGGTCATTACAATGATGCAGACTTCCCAAATACCAATAAATTGGTTGAAGAAGTGATGTCTTTACCGATGCATACAGAGTTAGAAGAAGAACAATTGGTTTATATTACTTCTGCTGTGCGTGAATTCTTTGGAAAATAATTTACATTAAAAAAATATGAAAAAGCTTCTGATTGGTTTCAGAAGCTTTTTTATTTGCTTAAATTTGGACTAACTAATTCAATGAAATTACATAAAATGAATAAAATATTAGTAACCGGTGGTTTAGGCTATATCGGTTCGCATACAGTTGTAGCACTACAAAATGCAGGTTATGAAGTGGTGATTATTGATGATTTATCAAACACGAATATTGATTTTTTAGATAGAATTACATCGATTACTTCTATAAAACCATCTTTTTATCAAATAGATTTAAAAGATCAAGAAAAAGTAAATGAATTTTTTAAGACAAATAAAATTGACGGAATTATCAATTTTGCAGCACATAAAGCGGTTGGTGAATCTGTTGAAAAACCGTTGATGTACTATCGTAATAATCTTTTAGGATTAATTAATCTTTTAGATGCGATGAAAGATTATAATGCAGATAATATCATTTTTAGTTCATCTTGTACCGTTTATGGACAGGCAGATCATATGCCAATTAATGAACAAACACCACTAAAGAAACCAGAATCTCCTTACGGGAAAACGAAACAAATGGGTGAAGAGATTTTAGAAGATTTCTCTACAGCTTTCGATAAAAATGTGATTTGTTTACGTTATTTCAATCCAGTAGGCGCCCATCCTACAGCGAAAATTGGTGAATTACCAAAAGGAATTCCAAATAATTTGATTCCATATGTTACGCAAACGGCGGCAGGAATTAGAGAAGCTTTATCAGTTTGGGGAGACGATTACCCAACGCGTGATGGAACAGCAATTAGAGATTATATTGATGTGAATGATTTAGCAGATGCGCACGTAAAAGCTGTAACTCGTTTGATTGAAAATAAAAATAAAGCGAAATTAGAGTTCTTTAATCTTGGAACAGGAACGGGTTCGACAGTTTTAGAAGTTGTTCATGCTTTTGAAGATGCAAATGATTTGAAATTGAATTATCAGATCAAAGAGCGTCGCGCAGGAGATATTATCGAAGCCTATGCAGATAATTCGTATGCAGAAAAAGAATTGGGTTGGAAACCTGAAACTCAACTTGCAGAAAGTATGCGTACAGCTTGGGAATGGCAAAAAAGTTTAGAACAATAAAAGAAAACGCTGTCAGGTTTAAAACCTTGACAGCGTTTTAATTGTTATAGAGTAGAAATTTAACTTTTGAAATTATTTCTTTACTTTTTTCAATACGTATAAATCTTTCAAATTTCCAGTAATTTCTTTTCCTTCTTGATCTAAAACTTTCAATCTATTTTCTTCAACTTTCAGGACCAAAGGGCTAATATTCGAGTTTAAGTGCAAAATATTTCCAGTAGCATCCCATTTATAAAAACCTTCATCTTGGTAAACCGTTTCTTTTCCTAAATATTCTTGTTCAATGAAAAAGTTACCGTCTTTTTTTAACTCAACAATATATTTTATTCCTTCGCAATCCGCACATGGTAAAGTACCTTCATATTTTCCATCCCAATCCAAAGAGTTTCTTGAATTATGTTCATCTTTAAATGTTTTTGTAGAGTTTTGAGCCACTTCAGCTTTTTTTTCTTCTTGTTGGATACCTTTTGATTGGCATGAGAATAAGATAAATGATGCAAAGATGCTCGCTAATATAGATTTCTTCATAATTAATTTTATGATATGTTTAACAACAAATATGGTACCAAATTACGACTATATTTTTCTAACTTTCAATTAAAATTTAATAAAATGTTTCACGCAAAAAAAATACAAACACCTTTGGGAGAAATGCTTGCAATTAAGTCACAAAAAGGACTTTGTGTATTAGCATTTTTTGATGGGAAATCAACCGAAAAACAACTTAAAGAGATTGAAAAATTGGGTGAAATTGTAGAAAATAAGCACGATGAAGTTTTGTTAAATTTAGAAAAGGAGTTAGACGCTTATTTTGAAGGGAATTTGAACGAATTTAGCATTCCGCTTGATTTGATTGGAACTGATTTTCAGATAAAGGTTTGGAACGAATTAATTAAAATTCCATTTGGAAAAACACGGTCATATAAGGAGCAATCGATGGCTTTGGGTAATTTGTTGGCGATACGTGCAGTTGCAAATGCAAACGCGAAAAATAAAATAGCAATTGTGGTGCCTTGTCATCGGGTTATTGGAACAAATGGATCTCTGACAGGATACGCAGGAGGTAATAAGCGCAAGAAATTTTTGTTAGAATTAGAATCAACACAATTGAATGTATTCTAAAAAAAAACTTCGAGAATTTTCTCTCGAAGCTTTTTTAATTTATTTTAGAATAATTATTCCATCGTTTTCAATTCGTTCAAGAAATCAACAATATCTTGACCAGAATAATCTGCCATTCCCATTGTGGTGTGTGCAATGTTTCCTTTTTTGTCTAAGATAATAGTTGTTGGTAACGAACCATTAAAAAATTCAGTCGGAATAGATGAGTTGGGATAAACCACTGGTAACGAAAGTTTTTTACGTTCCATGAATTTCGCTACTTTATCACGTTTTCCTTCTACTTCCACTGTTAAAATCACGATATCTTTATCCTCTTTTACTTTGTCATATAAAGTTTGAATAGAAGGCATTTCTGCAATACAAGGAGGGCACCAAGTAGCCCAAAAATTCATAAACACTACTTTTCCTTTCAGATCTTCCATGTTGACAGTTTTTCCATCCACATCTACCATTTCGAAAATATAATTTGCTTCGGTTTCTGGTTGAGAAGACTTTTCAACTTTTTCTAATTTTGGATCGAATAATCCTAATTTCATTAAACCTTGCTGCATCATTGCTTTAGCTTCTGGTACAAAAAGTAAGACCAAAGCCAACGCTCCTACGATAATAGTTGAGTAATTTCTTTTTAACATTGCTATAAATTTATTGTTTGTTCCCATTGTAATCCGCTTATATCGGTTAGTACTACTTTGTGAATTCTATTCTCTATTTCAAAATTTAAGTTTGCTTTCGCTCCCAAAGGTAACACTAAACTGTGTTTATGTGGTGTAACTTTTGCTACATAATAATTCGAAATTTGTTGTTGGTCTAAATTTGATAACTCTTTCATATCTAATGATTCAATGATTTTATTTTGGTCATTGTAAAAATCAATTTGGATTAAAAAAGAACCATATACATCAGCACCTTCTATTCGCATAACGTCAAATGAAACCTTATTTTGAAGTTGTTTTAAATTGGTTATTTCTACTTTTGGCTTGACCGATTTATTGTGTAAAGTTCCATAAACACCACCATGAAATACTTGATTTGTAAACAACGTAACGAATAATATGAAAAAACTAAATCCGATAAAATGAGGTGTATATTTTTTATAAGAAATAGAATTCCATTTATTTTCTTGTTCAACAAATTGATTTTTATTGAATAAATAATCCAAGGATATTTTACCAGAGCCCGCTTGCATTAGCGTGAATCCTCCTGCCAAACCTAATACGCCAATTTGCCATTCGTCCAAACAAGTTGTTCCAATCCATCCCGAACCTAATAAAATTCCCATTGCTAAGAAGAAAACACCGATACTCATGAAACGCGTTTTGTAACCAAGCATCAAACACAAGCCTACCACGCCTTCTATAATGGTGAAAATCCACATGTTCCACAATAAAGCTTCGGGATTTTCGACCAAATATTGAATAAGAGGTTTGATGAAAAGAGCGTTCGGTAAAAAATGATTAAATTTTTCGCCAATGTATCCAGTTGCTTCTGGATCAAGTTTGTTTTCTAAAATTAACCGCCTCCAAAAGGCAGAAAAGTACGTCCAACCAATGACTAAACGCAATGCCAATACAGCATTACCCATTGATAAAACAGATTTGTTTTGCATGATATGTTATATAAGTTACTTAAATCTACATTTTTGTTTTGTAGTCTAAAACAGTCAATTCGAGTGAAATTCATTTAGAATTTTGTATCGAGAATAAGGTTTTAGAAGATAAAATTCATCTTAATTATCGATACAATTTTTCTTCTTTTTATAGTTCGAAAAATCACTCGAATTGACGAATTCTAATTCAATAATGTACAAATAAGTATAAATTGTTGAATAATTATTGTTGAATTAATTGTGAAAATTACGACAACAACGAATATTTCAATTGCTTATACAATAAATAGAAAGGTATTTTTGGAGATTGTATTTTATTCGAATCAATATCTTCTACGATCAATGAAGATCGTGCGTATTGAATGAATTGTAAAGATATTTGCGGTAAATCAAAATGAGATAAATCAAGTTGTTTGCTTGATTTCTTAATTACTTCAAATTTAATGTTAACACAAGATGTTGTATTACTCTGAATTGTTTTACTTGGAGTTGATTTTGTTTGCTGAACATTTTCAACTTCTAAAATAGTATGAATAGAAGCTTTCATGCTACAAGGTGTAAGTAGCATGAAAATCGAAGAAATAATTAAAACAAGACTTCTAAAATTCATGAAACGAAACTAATCATAAAATTTGATTTAAAACGAATTTATAATTAAACTTTAAGAAATTATTAGAATTTCTATCTTTGTCTTGATGAAAGAAAAACCGTTATTTTTTGTATTGATTATTCTAACACTCTTACTTTTTGTGATCAGTTTAAGTGTTGGAAAAGTTCCGATTTCTTTCACCGAAATATTCAGTGTCATTTTTGGGCATTCAGACGAAATGTACCATAACCTTGTACTCAATTTTCGATTGCCAAAATCACTAACAGCTTTGTTGGTTGGTATTGCTTTGCCTATTTCAGGTTTTTTGATGCAAGAATTATTCAAAAATCCTTTAGCAGAACCTTCCGTATTGGGAATTACGTCAATGGCCAGTTTAGGTGTTGCGATTGTAATTTTTCTTTTTTCGATGATTGGATTAGATGAATTTTTAAACAATCCTTGGATTACAATTATAGCTTCATTCTTAGGTGCAATAGTTGCTTTGTTAATGGTTATTTCACTTTCTTTTCGCGTTAAATCATCTGCATCCTTAGTGATTATTGGTTTTATGATTGCTGGTTTAGCAGGCGCATTAATCGGAATGATGCAATATTTTGCACCTTCGGATAAGATAAAAACCTATTTAGTTTGGGGATTCGGTTCATTAAGTGGTTTATCTTGGGAACAATTAGGTGTTTTCGGATTATTTGTTCTAAGTGGAATTATCGTTTCCTTGTTTACTTTACGAGGAATTACAGCTTTGTTATTGGGCGAAAAATATGCACAGTCGTTGGGAATAAATATTAAAAAATTAAGATTAACAATTCTTATTTCAACCGCATTGTTAACAGCTTCAGCGACCGCATTTGCAGGGCCTATTAGCTTTATAGGATTAGCCGTTCCTCATATTTGTAGAACATTATTACGAACAGGCGATATGAAAATTTTATACCGATGGATTTTCGTGTCAGGTATATTTTTTATGTTACTTTTTTCAATCTTGACTGAAATTTTTCCATTTGGAACTTTACCTATTAATATTATTACCGCATTGTTCGGAGCACCAATTGTGATAAGTATTTTGTTGAATAATAAAAATGGAGTGCGATGAAAAGTGAGGTATTAAAATTGGAAAATCTTTCAGTTGGTTATAATGCAAAAAAAATTGTTTCAACGATTAATACTACGATCTTCACAAATGAATTGATTACGATTTTAGGGAAGAATGGAGCAGGGAAATCAACATTGATTAATACCATTTTAGGTTTTGAGAAAAGTCTTGAAGGTAAAATTTATTTGGATAATAATTTATTGCAAAAATTATCTTCTCAAGAGATTGCACAACATATCGCTGTGGTTTTACCACGAATGGCAATTGTTCCAAAAATTAGAGTTTCTGAATTGGTAGCGATGGGACGTTTGCCTTATCATAAAGTTTTGAAGAAAGTTTCGAAAGAGGAACAATACTTAATTGATGAGGTGTTAGAACTGGTCGGAATTACCGATTTGGCTCATCTATTTGCGAATGAAATTAGCGAAGGCCAATTGCAATTGGTAATGATTGCGCGTGCTTTATGTCAAGATGCTAAATTGGTAATTTTAGATGAACCAACATCTAATTTAGATTTAGCCAATCGATATAAAATATTTAATTTATTAAATGAATTGAAAACTAAAATGGATAAATCGTTTTTGATGATTACCCATGAAGTAGATTTTGCCTTAGAAAATGCGGATAAAATTTGGTGGATAGAAAAGGGTAACCTTTCTGAAGGAATTCCAGAACAAATAGCATTTGAACATCATATTATTCAGAAATTATCCAACCATAATTTGATGTACGATAAAGCGAATAACCGTTTTTCGACTCCCACTAATTGCACAAAAGTTATAGGGATTAAAGGAAATTCTGAATTAGCTTTTTGGGTGAAAAATGCGTTGATTCGAAATGGAATTTCTGTCGAAAATACTGCCGAAAATCATATTGAAATAACAGAAAATAACATCATCTTTGAAGGACAAAAATTTGAATCGATAGAACAAATCGTAAAATTTGTACAACAGTATGAAAAATATAATCGTAACGGGAGCAAGTAGAGGAATTGGTTTTGAATTGGCAAAACAACATTTAGAATTAGGAAACCGTGTGTTGACAATTTCTCGAAATGTAGATAAATTAAAAGAATTAGAGGTTTACGCAAAAGAAAATCAATATCGGTTTATAGGAATTGATTTGACTAATTTTGATGAGATTTCACAAGTGAAAGAAGCGGTTAATTCTTGGGAGAAAGTAGATGTTTTATACAACAATGCAGGGATATGTATAAACAAACCTTTTGAGGAAATACAAGAAGCGGATTTATTAACATCTTGGCAAGTGAATTTTATGGCGCCATATCGTTTGATACAAGTTTTGATGTCTAAGTTTGATACATCTTCACATGTTGTCAATATTTCGACAATGGGAGCCGTACAAGGTTCTGTGAAATTTCCAGGATTATCAGTTTATTCATCTTCTAAATCGGCAACAGTTAATTTAACAGAATTGTTGGCAGAAGAATTAAAAGATCATGGTCCAAGAATTAATGCAGTCGCATTAGGAGCCGTACAAACTGAAATGTTAGAAGAAGCTTTTCCTGGATATATTGCGCCTTTACAACCAAATGAAATGGCCGAATATCTTGTTGATTTTGGATTGAATGGTTGGAAATATTTTAACGGAAAAATTCAACAAGCTTCGATTTCTACACCATAAGAATTTAATTTATATAATACCTTTCTAAAGTCGCTCTTGAGCGACTTTTTTAATGTTTCAATACTCGTTTTCTCAAAATATACATCAACGGAAAGCTGCGTATAATCCAAATTTTGAAAAAATATATCCAATTATACTTAAATTATTTTTGGAGCTATTTTCATGTCTCATAGGATAAAATCCTTAAAATTAAATCCTTATTTTTGTAATATGCATATTTTAATAGTAGAAGACGATCAAAGAATGTCAGCGTTAATTCGAAGAGGTTTAGAAGAGAACGGGTTTGAAACAACGGTAGTTTATGATGGAGAAATGGCACTAAAATTGGCTCTTCGTGAAGAGTATGATTTGGTTGTGTCAGATATTATTTTACCTAAATTAAGTGGATTAGATTTTTGTCAAGAATTAAAAAAGTTAAAACCTTTTCTTCCTATTATCATGTTAACAGCTCTAGGAACAACCGATGATAAAGTTGAAGGGTTTGATGCAGGTGCAGATGATTATATGGTAAAACCTTTTGAAATGAGGGAACTTATCGCAAGAATTGGCGTCTTGTCTAAAAGAAAGTACAATATGCAGACGTTATCTTTCATTTTGGAATATGATACATTAGAGATGAATCTCCATACAAAAATAGTGAAAAGAGAAGGGAAAGAAATTAATCTAACACCAAAAGAATTTCGTCTTTTACATTATATGCTCGAAAATAAAGAACGTGTGCTATCTAGAACTGAGATTGCGGAAAAAGTTTGGGATACACATTTTGATACAGGGACTAATTTTATTGATGTTTATATAAATTATTTAAGAAATAAAGTTGACAGGCATTTTGGGGCAAAACTAATTCATACCAAAACAGGTCAAGGATTTATATTTAAGAAAGATGAAAATTAGAATTAGACTGACACTTTTATTTACTTTGCTTACAGCAACTATTCTTTTTTTCTTTGCTTTTATAATTTATTATTCAGCAAAAAAAGACAGAGAAAAAGAATTTTTTGAATTGCTTAAAAAAGAAGCTATAACTAAATCAAATCTTTTTCTTAAAGCTAAAGTTTCATCCGATGTTTTGCATCATATCTATCAAAATAACAGACAAACTCTCAATGAAGTTGAAGTTGCAGTTTATGATCACAACAAAACATTAATTTACCACGATGCAGTAGAAATCGATTTTGTTAAAGAAACAGAAGCGTTATTCGATCAAGTACAGCAAAAAGGTTACATTAATTTCTACCAAGATAGGTGGCAAGTCGTCGGGATGAAATATACTGTAGATGGAATTGATTATTTTGTTACAGCTGCAGCTTTGGATGAATATGGTTACAGTAAAATTAACAATTTATTAAAAAATATTATCCTTATCTATACATTGTCTTTGCTGCTAATTTTATTGTCTGCTTTCTTTTTTACCAATAAAGCGATAAATCCAATCAAGGCGATAACGAGTAAAGCAAAACAAATTTCTGCTTCAAATTTAGATCTTAGAATTGAATTAAAATCAAAAGGAGATGAGTTAGCAGAATTAACAATTACAATCAATCAAATGTTACAACGATTAGAAAATTCTTTTGATTCTCAGAAAAGTTTTGTTTCTAATATAGCACATGAACTTCGTACGCCATTAGCAGCGATAATAACAGAATTAGAAATGGCTTTAGGGAAGAAGCATTCTAATGAAGAATATCAAGAGTTAATCCAATTTGCATTAAATGACACAAAAAGAATTGTTCGTTTATCCAACAGTTTACTTGATATGGCGAAAGCTAGTTACGATCCTTCAGAAATTAATTTTAAAAGAATTAGAATTGATGAAATACTTTTAGATTCGGTGGTTCAGGTTCAAAAAAATAATAAGGAATATAAAGTAGAATTAAATTTTATTCGAATTCCAAACGAAGAAAACGAGGTCGAAGTGAATGGAAATGAATATTTATTAAAAGTTGCTTTTACTAATTTAATAGAAAATGCATGTAAATATTCAATTAATTCCACTTGTGAGATTCAAATTGATTTTGATGAAACCGAAGTGAACATTGACTTTATTAATGAAGGTGAACGGATAAGACAAGAAGAATTAACCATGATTTTTCAACCATTTTATAGAAGTGCTCAACATAAAAATATTCAAGGTCAAGGAATAGGTTTGTATTTGGTGAAAAAAATTATTGATTTGCATTTTGGTCAATTAGCTGTATATACCAAAGAAGAAAATAAAACTTTTTTTCGAGTAGTTTTGAAAAAAAACAACTAATAATAAATCATAAAAATAGGAAAAAGCCTGCGTTATTGCAGGCTTTTTTGTTCTAATAAAATTCTAATATTCTTCTAAAAGGTTTCTAACAGCAACTGTTTTCCATGTCATGTAGATTTGCAACAGAAAAAAAATAACAATGGAAACAGATTCCCAATTCGTCAAACAATAAACCAAAGATTCATTTATTACTGCTTTTAAGAGAATTGAAACTTTGGTTTTCCTTAAAAAAATATAAAATGAATTTAATAAATTTTACAATGCAGTTAGGATTAGCTTTTCTATTAGGAGCTGCAATAGGTTTAGAGCGTGAATATCGTCAAAAAAGTGCTGGATTAAGAACAAATACCTTGGTATGTGTAGGTTCAGCAGCATTTATCTTAATGTCTTATGCCATTGGAGGAGATGCCGTAGGACGAATAGCTTCATATGTTATCAGTGGAATAGGTTTTTTAGGCGCTGGAGTCATTATGAAAGACGGAGTGAGTGTAAGAGGGTTGAATACTGCTGCAACGATTTGGTGCTCAGCAACAATCGGGTTATTTGCTGGTTCAGGACTTTCTATACAAGCGGTTATACTTACTTGTATTATAATGTTAGCACATCTATTATTAAGACCGATTAGTAATCAGATTTACCGTTACTCTTTCAAAAATAAAAACCACAAGGATACCGAATATTTATTGGTAATAAAATGTAGAAATGATGTAGAAAATCATTTAAGAGTATTACTAATGCGTTCAATTGAGAATAATGAAAACCTTATGATGAAATCTCTTTCGAGTGATGATGATTTAATAAATGATTCTGTAATGATTTCAGCAGAGATATCAGCTTTATATCAGCAAGATAGTCTTTTAGAAAAAATAGCAAGTCGATTAACCATTGAAAAAGATGTCCAAAAAATTCGTTGGGAAATTATCAGAAATGAAGTTTAGAAATAAAATAGATAGAATATATCTTATGAAAAAATCAAAAGTAACTCTTTTTTTGCTGCTTATTATTGGGAATGGTTTTGTTTTAACAAACAGTTGTAACAGTAAAATAGAACAATCAGAAACAGCAGATTATTACTGGGATAAAAATGAAATAATATTCAGTGATAATTCCACTATTATAACTCAATTAAAAATAGAAAAAGCACAACTTCAGTTGGTAGAGTCTGATTTGAATTCACCTGGAATTGTAAAAACAATTCCAGAACATTTTGCTCAAGTTGCTTCTCCATTTGCTGGACGAGTAGTTAAATCTTTCGTTTCATTGGGACAGCAAGTGAAAAAAGGAGCACCAATATTTGAAATTAAATCTGCAGATTTTTTTGTTGCACAACAAGAATATTTAGCAGCGCAACAAGAATTAAAACAAGCCGAAATAAATTTAAAACGACAAAAAGATTTATTTGATCATGCTGTTGGTGTAAAAAGAGAATTAGAAGAAGCGCAAACAGATTTTAAAATAAAAAAAATAGCTGTAGATCAAGCTGCAGCATCTGTAAAGGTTTTTAATACTTCTTCTCAAATAGGAATGGGACAATCTTTAATGGTTCGATCGCCAATTTCTGGTCAGATTATAAAAAATGAACTAGTTACAGGACAATATTTAAAAGAAGATCATGAAGCTTTGGTAACAGTAGCAGACCTGTCAAAGGTATGGGTTTCTGCGCAAATAAAAGAGCATAATTTAGGTTTTCTAAAAGAATTAAAAAGAATTTCATTTACAGTTGAGGCCTTTCCCACAATTGTATTTGATGGAAAAATAATTCATATAGGACAAACTTTGAACGAAGAAAGCAGAAGTGTAGAAGTTTTAATTGAAACTGAAAATAATCAATTCCTTCTAAAGCCAGGTATGTATGTTAATGTCGTACTTAAAGGTTTTGGTAAAGAAGAAATTATTCTTCCTTCAAAAGCTGTTTTTCAGGACAAAGCAGATCAATATGTTTTTGTAAAAATTGATGAAAAGAAATACCATAAAACAAAAGTTGTGGCGATAGGTCATTCTGAAGATAATCATTTAGTTCGTGTTACAGATGGATTAAAAGCAGGAGATAAAGTGGTGGTTGATGGAGGAGTGTTTTTAATGGGGGTAAAATAAACGATTGAAATGAACAAATTAATCGAAATGGCAATTGCCAAGAAATGGCTAATGGTGACTTTGTTTTCATTGATAGCTGTATTTGGTTATTATTCTTGGAAGCAATTAGCAATAGAAGCTTATCCAGATATTGCAGATGTAACTTCTCAAATTGTTACGCAAGTTCCTGGATTAGCAGCTGAAGAGATAGAACAACAGATTACTATCCCGATAGAAAGGGAACTCAATGGTTTACCTGGTATGCATGTAATGCGTAGTAAAAGTACATTTGGTTTATCCATTATTACAATTGTATTTAAAGATGGAGTTGATGATTACTGGGCACGCATGAGAATACAAGAACGATTGAATGATATTGACTTACCTTATGGAGCGGAACCTGGATTAGATCCTTTAACGTCACCAATTGGAGAGGTCTATCGTTACATTATAGAAAGTGATACAAAAGACTTAAGAGAATTAACAGATTTACAACGTTTTGTCATTGTTCCTAGAATTAATCAGGTGTCAGGTGTAGCGGAAGTAACAAATTTTGGAGGGATTACAACGCAGTATCAAATAGAAATAGACCCAACTAAATTAACTCAATATAATATTTCACTCAATGATGTTGTCGAAACCATAGATCAAAATAATGTGAACGCTGGTGGAAGTACATTACCTCAAGGAGATATTGGCTACGTAATTAGAGGAATAGGTCTGGTGAAAGATTTGGATGATTTTGGAAAGATTGTTATTAAGACAGAAAATGGAGTACCTATTTTATTATCTGATATTGGACAATTAAAATACGGAAGTGTTGAGCGAAAAGGTGTTTTAGGGTATAGTGACAAAACGAGAAATTATTCAGATGGAATCGAGGGAATTGTATTGTTATTAAAAGGTGAAGATCCATCTACAGTTTTAGCAGGTATTCATGAAGCTGTCAATGAACTTAATCATGATATTTTACCAAATGATGTAAAAATTCATGCCTTTTTAGACCGAACAGATTTGGTCGAGACAACACTTAATACTGTTTCTCATACTTTAATAGAAGGTATCTGTCTTGTAGTTATTGTATTAATCGTTTTTTTAGGAAGTTGGAGAGGCGCACTTTTAGTTGCAATCACGATTCCACTTTCATTGCTTATCGCATTTGTTTTCATGCATTTTACCTCTATTCCTGCAAATCTATTGTCTTTAGGAGCGATTGATTTTGGAATTATAGTAGACGGAGCAATTGTAATGATGGAAACCGTTTTGAAAAAAAGAGAGAAAAATCCTACAGAATATTTAAAAGAACATAGTATTTCTAAAGTCGCAAAACAAGTCGCAAAGCCTATATTCTTTGCGACTCTAATAATCATAACGGCTTATTTACCTCTATTTGCTTTTGAGAGAGTCGAACGAAAGCTTTTCACACCAATGGCTTTTACTGTAGGTTATGCCTTACTTGGTGCATTGTCAGTAGCTCTTTTGTTAATTCCAGGGTTAGCATATGTAATGTATAAAAAACCTCAAAAAATTTACCACAATAAATGGTTAGAGAAATTAACACAATCTTATTCATCTATTATCGAGAAAATTATAGTAAAACCAAAAAAAGTTATTTTACCACTTATTATAATTCTTGGTTGTGCAGTAGGTTTATCCATTTCTGTTGGAAAAGATTTTTTACCAACATTGGATGAAGGGTCGATTTGGTTACAAGTTGAATTACCTCCTGGTTTATCAGTAGAGAAATCAAAGGAAATGAGTGATGCATTGAGATCTCATACAATGCAATATGATGAGGTTACATATGTAATGGTACAAGCAGGCCGAAATGATGATGGAACAGACCCTTGGACTGCTTCTCATTTCGAAGTTTCGATTGGATTAAAACCTTATAAAGAATGGCCTAAAGGGAAAACTAAAAATGATTTGATTCGTGAATTGGAAAAAGAATATGCCGCTATGCCTGGATATACGGTAGGTTTTTCTCAACCAATGATAGATGGTGTAATGGATAAAATATCAGGTACACATAGCGAATTGGCAGTTAAAATTTATGGTAAAGAATTTACCGAAACACGTAAAATAGCTGAAAGTATGATGAAAGAATTGAAAAAGGTAAGAGGGGCGGTTGATGTTTCAATTGATCAAGAACCTCCATTACCTCAATTGCAGATTCATGCTAATCGAGATAAAATTGCTCAATATGGACTAAATGTGTCTGATGTTGCTGAATTAATTGAAGTTGCAATCGGAGGTAAAGCGATTTCTCAAATCTTTTTAGATGATAAAGTGTACGATTTTATTTGTCGGTACAAAGAAGATAGTCGAAATACACCAGAAAAAATAGGACAATTGAGTTTGACTAATATAGATGGTATAAAAATACCTTTAGCACAAGTGGCAGATATCAAGCTTAATACAGGAGAGAGTACGATTACGCGCGAAATGAATAAGCGACATTTAACAATAAAATTAAATTTAAGGGACCGCGATTTAGGTTCCTTTCTAAAGGAAGCTCATGATAAAATAGAACAAAATATAACTTATGATCATCGCTTATATCATCTCAAATGGAGTGGTCAATTCGAAAACCAAAACCGTGCATACAAAAGACTTTCAATCGTTATTCCAATTGCAATTCTAGTCATGTTCACTCTTTTATATGTTGCATTTGGAAACTTGAGACAAGCTTTGTTATTGATTGGAATCATTCCCTTAGCTGTATTTGGAGGTATGTTAGCATTAAATGTAAGAGGGATGACATTGAATGTTTCTTCTGCAGTTGGCTTCATTGCGCTATTTGGAGTAGCTATTCAAAATGGTGTGATAATGCTCTCTCAATTCAATCTATTAAAAAATCAGGGAATAGACCTTTTAGAAGCAGTTATTGAAGGAACAAAAAATCGTTTTCGACCTGTTTTAATGACAGCTACTGTGGCTATTTTAGGTTTATTTCCTGCCTCGTTATCAACAGGAATCGGATCGGATGTACAACGTCCATTAGCAACGGTAATAGTATATGGTTTATTATTTTCAACGGTTATTACACTTTTTGCACTTCCAGCATTATACTATATGATCGAAAAAAAATGGGGAAGAAATTCTTTGGATAAGTCTATAAATAAATAAGAAGGAGAAAAATGAAGAAATATTGGTTCATATTGGTTTGTGTTTTAATACTTCCAAATAGTTTATTAATGGCTCAACAAACTAATGGGTACGAACTAGCGTATAAGAAGTTTATCCAAACAGTCGAAACAAATAACATCTTATTGGCTTCAGAACGCTTTAATGTAGCTATAGCTGAATCGGAAATTATTAGTGCAAAAGCATTTGAGGATCCAGAACTTCAGTTTGCATATTTTGATAATGGAGAAACCAACAGAAAGATGGGAATAGGATATTCAGCAGAAGTTGGATGGTTAGTAGAATTAGGAGGAAAAAGAAAAGCTCGAATTAATTTGGCTAAAAGCGAATATGAATTGACGAAACTGATTCTTTTGGATTACTTTAAAAATTTAAAAGCTGATGCAACATTGGGTTTTTTACAAACAATCTATCAGAGAGAGTTATTGAATGTTAAAAAGAATTCTTATGAAATGGTGAATCAGCTTGCAAATTCGGATGAGATGAGGTTCAAGTTGGGGGATATTTCAGAAACTGACGCTAGACAAAGTCGATTAGAAGCTCAATCATTAAAAAATGAAGTCACTCAAGCAGAAACAGATTTAGCAGCATCATATATTCGATTGGCTATTTTTATGGGAGTTGATTCAGTAAATCAAATTACGACTGTTGGTGAATTGAGAACATTTTACCGAGATTTTGATTTGGATCATTTGGTTGAAATAGCAATAAATAATCGTACTGATCTGTCCGCAGCATTACAAAGTAAAGAGGTTAGTCAAAAGATGATAGCGTTAGCCAAAGCTAATCGTGCAATAGATTTGGGGTTGATGCTAGGTGTTGAACATTCAGGAGAAGTTCGCAATTTAGCTGCTGAAACCCCTCAGTTTACACAAATAAAAGGGGGAGTGAATATTCCTTTAAAATTTTCAAACAGATACAATAATGAATTGAAAATAGCTAAAATTCAGCTGAATCAAGCAGAATTAAATTATAAACAAATTGAGCTAGAAATTAAAACTCAAGTAAAAGAAGCATATACATGGTACGAGGCA
>NZ_CALGVK010000061.1:0-30225 GCF_937930195.1 uncultured Empedobacter sp. | reverse complement strand
AGCTTGGGAGTTTTTTATTATAAGAAATTTTAAATCTTAACGTAAAGCTCTGTCGCGGTTATCAACCACATCAGCAGCTTGAATCAATGACTGTAACAATGTTTGTTGGAAACGTCCTTGTAATTGACGATTTAAGTTATCCAAGATCATTGAACCTTTTTGATTCTTTTGAATTTGTTGATTTGAAGGAATGATATAGAAAACTCCTGCATTACCTGCAATTGCTTTAGAAGATTGATTTGGTTTAACTCCAAACGCAGCTCCAACAACTTTAGGCTCTAAACCAATTCCAGTTAAATTAGAATTAGAAAAGTTAACTGTTGCATTTCCTTTTTTCGCTCCAAATTTAGATGCAAAAGCATTTAAACCTCCGTTCGCAACTTGCTCATCTACCAATTTAGCCACTTTCTCTTGCATTAAAATTGGCTCTACATATTGACGAACAACACTTGGATGCGCTAAACCTTTGTCAAATTTTTCAACTAAATGAACAACGATGTAATCTCCTGTAGAAGATGTAAACAAGTTTGTTGCTCCTGTTTCAGTTTTCTTGTCAAAAGCCCATTTTAAGATATCCGCATCTTGATCATTTGGAATGTCTTGTCCAATTGCAGCATAACGCTCAATACCCTCTGTTGTATTATTTAAATAACCTCCTTTTTTTGCAAGGTTCTTGAAATCATTTAGTGATTTATTCTCTACATTTTGAACGTAAGTTCTTGCGTTTGTAAATGCTTTTTCTGTTGTCGCTTTAGAAGGCTCGATTGTTTTTACAATGTTTGCAACTTGATAAGCTGTTTTATTCTTTGCTTCATCAACTTTGATGATATGGAAACCAAACTGAGATTCTACCAAATCAACTGTTCCAACTGGTTTTGTAAAAATAAATCCGTTGTACGATTGATCTAATTGATTATTCTTTCCAACCCAACCAATACTTCCTTTTTGAATAGCAGATGATTTATCGTCTGATTTTGTTGCAGCAACTTCACCAAAAGAAGATGGATTAGCTTTTACATCAGCTAAAATTCCTTCTGCTAATTTTTTTGCTTCATCTTTTGTACGTTTCACTCCACTTCCAGCAGCGCTTCCTGTGTAAGCAACTAAAATGTGGCTTGATTTTACAGAATCTTTTACTTCTTTCGATTTAGAAAGTTTGTACAATTGATACGTATTTCCAACTTTGAAAGGACCTCCAATTTGTCCAACCGCAGCAGTTTTCAAGAAGTTTGTCGCTTCTGGTCCTAATTGCGCTTGTTCTAATTCTGCTTTTGTAAAGAAATTCGGGATAAATGGTTTCTCAGAATTTTGAGTAACATAAACTGAATCACTTTTTGCAGCACTAAAAGCTTGAATAGTATCTGTGACATTATTCACTTCGTCATGAATAATTTGAGTACCTAAATATTTTTTGATATTTTCTAAAGCAACTGCTTCATCAGCAGAAGAGGCTCCAGCAGGAAAATATGTATAGCTTAATTTTACTAAACCTTCTGCTTTAAATAACTTCGGATATTTTGCTTCGTAAGCAGAAATTTCTTCGTCAGTTACTTTTACATTTAATTTTTTAGATAAAGTTGCGTAATCTACAAACGCGTACTGAATGTTTGCATTCGACACATTATACCCTTGTTGAATATCTGCTTCTTTGTTTGTAACCGCTGTACCAGCCATTACATATCCAAAATATTTTTGAGATAAAATTTGTAATTTTATTTGTTCTGCTGTTTGCAACCAACCTCTGTATTGTTGTTGAGCTTCTGGACTTGCAGCGGCATTAGCTTCTAACTGTGCAATTTGTTGCTGTGCTTCAGCACCAGATGCCATTCCAAAGTTTTGTGCAACATAACCCCAGAATTCGTCATCAGAAACTTTTAAACCTAATTTTTCAGCATGTTGTTTCAACACTTTTTGACTAACTAAGCCATTCCAAGTTTGTTGAGCAATTTGATTTGGAGTTGCAGATTGACCTTGGTTTTCATACATCTTTTGTGTTTGATCGTATGCATTTTGATACTCTGCAATACCAATAGATTCACCGTTTACTGTACCTACTACAGACGGATCTCCAGTAAATAATTGTCTAATCTTTGAATTCTCTCCGAATAAATCTCCTGCAACGAAAGCTAACATTGCAACTCCGATTACAACGAAGATCAGCCAAGTTTTTTTACGAATTTCTCCTAAAACTGCCATTGTTTTATTTTAATGTTATTTCTATAATAGGTGGCGAAAATACGACAATACATTGAATAATAAAATAGAAGAAGCGACAAGTATTCGCTTTTTTGTTAATTATTTTAACGTGATTTAGAATTTTTGATTATCATCTACGTACTTAAATCCTTGATTATTGAATAAAGTATAGGTTTCTAAATCATCTGTAGCTTGCAAACCGTTTTTCGCTGTTAACGAATCACCTTCGTTGCTAATTAAGTAAACTTCTTTCGATGTATAAACTGTTTTATTTTTTTTATTCCAAAATAATTGTTCGCTTTTCAACGAATCACCTTTCTCATTTACGATTATTACATTTCCTCTACCTTCATAGATTCCTGTGACATCACTTAATCTTCCCCAATCTGCCTGAAAATATCCAGGTTTTGTACTTCCTTTTTGATAAAAGTCAAGGTCTAATCCTTTTCTAAAAACTGTGTAAGGCGAATCAACCGTTTCGTACATTTCGATTAAAGGAGAACGCAAATTTCCAGAGATTCTTCCCGAATCTTTGTTAATAATATTGGCGTTAATAAGTGTGCGCGAAGGAAATTCGACCTTCTTTTTGTTGATAGGAGGAAGTTCTTTTTTACAAGAAAAAAGCAAAACGAAAATGCTCATTAAACCAAATATTATACTTGATTTAATCAAAACTTTTTCATCTGCTTTTTTATACAATTTTTGTTTGTCCAAAATTAGTCAATAACTCTTTTTCTAAACCAAATATCGTTGATATCAAATCCAACTTTCACACCGAAATAGTTTTCTTTGATTAAGTTGTTTGTTGTTTTTCCTTTTTGTCCATATTCCAAAGAAACATTCATCATAGAACCGTCATTTTGTTTTCCGATTGGAAATCCGAACCCTAATGTTGCTCCGTAAGCGTCTATATCTGTTCCGTAAATAGAATATTGAGCCGATTGATAATACATACCAGCACGGTAAGTTACACGATTAAAATAACTTTTGTAACTATTGTAATCTGGAATCCAGTATCCACCAACTGCTAATCGTACATTGTTTTTATAATCAACATTTGAAGTCATTACTGTATTTTCTCCCTCTAATGGTTGAGAGAAATCTTTCCAACTATTGTATTTAGCTTCAACTGCTAACGACCATGTATTATCTTTTGTATAAGCCGCTCCTAATGTAAAGATTTGAGGAATTTTTGTCTTACCATCATCAATTCTTTTTAACGAAATTGTGTCCAAAGAAGCTTGAGTAGATCCAATGTAACTATATGTCGTTGTAAGATCTGTAACATCTGTTCTTAGGTTGGTACCTAATGTATAAGTTGCTCCTACATACAAATTATTTGTTTTACCAATTTTCTTTGTATACATTGATCCTAACGTAAATTGAGCGCCACGATAATTAGATTTATCACTATAATCAACAGCTAAACTTGCTCCATCTACAGCTAAGACTTCGTTACGTTTTAACTCTCCGAATAAATAATTAACGCGTAGCCCTAAAGAAAATCCTTTGGCAAGATTTCTCGAGTAAAAAGCATGAATACTATTTAATCCACCCTCTCCTTTCATTTGGACTGATTGTTTAACATCATTTCTTTCTGATGTATTCATGATATCATATCCAAGCGCTGAATAAGGTTGAAAACCTAATCCAAAACTTCCTTTTTCTCCAACAGGGAATGCTAATGAGATATTAGAAACGTTAAAACGACCCGCGTTTTCTTTGTCTGTTCCAGATTTGAAATTATAATTTGTTCCACTTCCACTCGCGTTGAAAGTCGTCATACGCAAATTTTGGTTAGCTGCCGGATTTGAAAAGTTTGCACTTTGACCGAAAGGATTCGTAGGAACTGTTGAAATACCGCCCATACCAGCTTGTTCCGTATTATTATCAAATAATTGCTCCCCCACACCGTAAGCCGAATAGGGAGAAACTGATATTGATTGAGCTTTTATTGTTACCACGCTTAATAGTGATAAACTACAAATAATCCACTTCATTATGAATGTATAATAGAATTCTAAGACGCAAATATGATGATTTGTTGCGAATTGTAAAAATTAGATTGCAAAAATGAGCTGTTAAATCTCTATTAAAATATTTAAACCCCTTTATTTTCGGTAAAGATAAAAAATATTTTAAATTTATTTCTCGGTAAATGAACAAGATAGCGTTTTCGGCTAAAAAATATTTTAAATAATGTTTGGTAGAATAGATTTTCGCTCTATATTTGCATCACAATTAAGGCGGTGCCTTAGCTCAGTTGGTAGAGCAAAGGACTGAAAATCCTTGTGTCCCTGGTTCGATTCCTGGAGGCACCACTGCTTAAAACCTCAATCATTTCGATTGAGGTTTTTTTTATTTATTACTTTTTGATCTAAAATTTTCTTCAATAATTTACAACAAAAAAACCGACACATTCCTGTGTCGGTTTCATTTATTTAAAAACTTAAATTAATTAAGCTTGTTGTGCTTTGATTAAGTTTAATGCTGAACCTGCTTTAAACCACTCAATTTGTTGTGCATTATATGTATGATTTGCTAAGATTGCATCTTTAGATCCATCTGCATGCACCAATTCGATTGTTAATGGTTTTTCTGGGGCAAACTCTGTTAAGTCTACAAAGTTGATTGTATCATCTTCTTGTACTTTATCATAATCTGCTTTATCTGCAAATGTCAATGCTAACATCCCTTGTTTTTTAAGGTTTGTTTCATGAATACGTGCAAAAGAACGAACCAATACAGCTACTGCTCCCAAATGGCGAGGTTGCATTGCAGCATGCTCACGTGAAGAACCTTCTCCATAGTTTTCGTCTCCTACAATTACAGATGGTACTCCAGCTGCTTTATAAGCGCGCGCCGTATCTGGTACAGGACCATATTCACCTGTCAATTGATTTTTAACTGAATTGACGTCTTGGTTAAATGCATTTACTGCACCAATCAGAGTATTATTCGAAATATTATCCAAGTGTCCACGGAAACGTAACCAAGGTCCCGCCATAGAGATATGGTCTGTTGTACATTTTCCGAATGCTTTGATTAATAGTTTTGCTCCTGTAATATTTTCACCATTCCAAGGTTTGAAACCTTCTAATAGTTGTAAACGCTCAGAAGATGGATTAACAATAACTTCTACTTTCGATCCGTCTTCAACTGGTGCTTGATATCCATTATCTTCATATTCATAACCTTTGCTTGGTAATTCCTCTCCTTTTGGAGCATCAAGCATAACCTCTTCTCCGTTTTTATTAATCAACTTATCTGTTTGTGGATTAAAATCTAAACGTCCTGAAATTGCAATTGCCGCAACCATTTCTGGAGAAGTTACAAATGCATAGGTATTTGGATTTCCATCTGCACGTTTTTTGAAGTTACGATTGAATGAATGAACGATTGTATTTTTTTCTTCTTTATCAGCACCTTCACGATCCCATTGCCCAATACATGGTCCACAAGCATTCGTAAAAATAACTGCATCTAAATCTTCGAACGTTTTTAACAAACCATCACGATCTGCTGTATAACGAACAACTTCTGAACCTGGATTAATTCCGAAAGAAGACTTTACTTCCAATCCTTTGTCTAAAGCTTGTTGAGCGATAGAAGCAGCTCGAGATAAATCTTCGTAAGATGAGTTTGTACAAGATCCGATTAATCCCCATTCTACATCCAAAGGCCAACCATTAGCTGCTGCTGTTTCTTTCATTTTAGAAACTGGTGTCATCAAATCTGGTGTGAAAGGTCCATTCAAACGAGGTTCTAATTCAGATAAATTAATTTCAATCAATTGATCGTAGAAATTTTCTGGATTTGCATAAACTTCATCATCCGAACGTAAGTAAGCTTTATGTTGATTTGCAGCATCTGCCACGTCATTACGATCTGTAGCTCTTAAATATCTTTCCGAAGCGTCGTCATAAGCAAAGATTGAAGTCGTTGCTCCAATTTCTGCACCCATGTTACAGATAGTTCCTTTTCCTGTTGCAGATAAAGATTCTGCTCCTTCACCAAAATATTCTACAATAGCTCCTGTTCCACCTTTAACAGTTAATAATCCAGCGACTTCAAGAATAACATCTTTTGGTGCTGCCCATCCTGATAATTTACCTGTTAATTTAACACCAATTAATTTTGGCATTTTTAACTCCCATGCCATTCCAGACATTACATCAACAGCGTCAGCACCACCAACACCAATTGCAACCATCCCCAGTCCACCTGCATTTGGCGTATGAGAATCGGTACCAATCATCATTCCTCCAGGAAAAGCATAGTTCTCTAACACCACTTGGTGAATAATACCTGCACCTGGTTGCCAGAATCCGATACCATATTTATTTGAAACAGATTCTAAGAAATTAAATACCTCCGAAGATTTATTAATTGCTTCTTGTAAATCAGTTTTTGCACCAACTTTAGCTTGAATCAAGTGGTCACAGTGAACTGTAGAAGGAACAGCTGTTTTGGTTTTACCAGCTTGCATAAATTGTAATAAAGCCATCTGAGCAGTTGCATCTTGCATTGCAACTCGATCTGGTGCAAAATCTACATAAGACTCGCCTCTTGTGTATGCTTGTGTTGGATTTCCATCAAACAAGTGAGCATATAAAATTTTCTCCGAATACGTTAAAGGACGCCCCACGATAGCTCTTGCAGCATCAACACGTTCTTGCATTTTAGCATAAACGCCTTTGATCATATTTATATCAAATGCCATAATAATTGTTTTTATTTTATTGGTTTAAATTCATCAAAAAATATACCCCAATATACTGAATTATTTAATATTTAACATCTTTTGAGGATTATAATCTTTTTAAAACAACCCTAACTCATTTAAGATTAACACATAAAAAAAGGCTGATCTAAAATAGATCAGCCATGATTATATTCTCTTTCACGAACGATTAGTTCATAGAAATTGGTTTAAACTTTGTTAAGTTGATTCCTTCAACAGCAGCTTTGTACTCTTCGATAGAAGGAATACGTCCTAAAATTGCTGATAAAACAACTACTGGTGTAGATGCTAATAAAGATTCTCCTTTTTTACCATCACGATCCTCAACCACACGACCTTGGAATAAACGTGTAGATGTAGCCATTACTGTATCTCCTTTTTCCGCTTTTTCTTGGTTACCCATACATAAGTTACAACCAGGACGCTCTAAGTACATAATGTTTTCATACTCTGTACGTGCTTCTGACTTAGGTAACAAGTCGCTAAACTCAAATCCTGAGTATTTTTGTAACATTTCCCAATCACCTTCTGCTTTCAATTCATCGATGATGTTATATGTAGGTGCAGCAACAACTAAAGGCGCTTTAAACTCAACTTTACCATTCGCTTTCTCTACATTACGTAACATTTGAGAAACAATTTTTAAATCATCTTTATGCACCATACAAGATCCTACGAAACCTAAATCTACGTGTTTATCACCACCATAGTAAGTTAAGTCACGGATTGTATCGTGTGTATAACGTTTAGAAACATCCGCATTATTTACGTCTGGATCAGCAATCATTGGCTCTTCGATAATATCTAAGTCAATAACTACTTCCGCGTAATATTTTGCATTTGCATCTGGCGTTAAAGCAGGTTTAACACCTGTTTTAATTTCTTCGATACGTTTGTTAGCTTTATCGATTAATCCTTGTAACACTTGGTTTTTGTTATCCATTCCTTTCTCGATCATGATTTGGATACGAGATTTTGCAATTTCTAACGATTGGATTAATGTATCATCTTGAGAAATACAGATAGATGCTTTCGCTTTCATTTCTGCAGTCCAGTCTGTAAATGTAAACGCTTGATCTGCTAATAATGTACCGATATGTACCTCAATGATACGACCTTGGAATACATTTTCACCGTCAAATTGTTTCAACATTTGCGCTTGCGTAGCATGAACCACATCACGGAAATCCATGTGTTGTTTCATTTCTCCTTTGAAAGTCACTTTTACAGACTCTGGAATTGGCATTGCAGCCTCACCAGTTGCCAAAGCTAATGCTACAGTTCCAGAATCGGCACCAAAAGCAACTCCTTTAGACATACGTGTGTGCGAGTCACCACCGATGATGATAGCCCATTCGTCCACAGTAATATCGTTCAATACTTTGTGGATAACGTCTGTCATTGAGTGGTAAACTCCTTTCGGGTCACGTGCTGTAATTACCCCGAAGTCGTTCATGAACTTCATCAATTTAGGGATGTTAGCTTGCGCTTTTTTGTCCCATACTGATGCAGTGTGACATCCTGATTGGTAAGCACCATCTACAGTTGGAGCGATTACTGTTGCTGCCATTGATTCCAACTCTTGCGCTGTCATCAAACCTGTAGTATCTTGAGAACCTACGATGTTTACTTTAACACGAACGTCAGATCCAGCGTGCAATACTTTTCCTGGAGTTACACCTACTGCGTTTTTGTTGAAGATTTTTTCTACAGCTGTCAAACCTTGACCTTCGATAGAAACTTCTTTAGAAGGAGCGAATACTGTTGGAGCAGTGATTCCTAATGTTTCAGCAGCAAATGTTTGAATTTTCTTACCAAATACGATAGCATAAGATCCACCTGCTTTGATAAATTCTAATTTTTGAGGAGTAAACGATTTAGAAATATCTTTCAATTCTTTATCTCCGTTGTATAATTTTTTAGTCTTCGTATTAATTGTCAATACTGTTCCAGTTTCTACTGAATAAGCTTGCTCTAATACGATGTCTCCGTTTTCGTTACGAACTACGTTTCCGTTTTCGTCCACTTTCTTCACCCAGTTTTGTAAGTCGATACCGATACCACCAGTAACGTCAACTGTCGTTAAGAAGATTGGAGAAATTCCGTTTGTTCCAGCAACGATAGGTGCGATGTTCACGAAAGGTACATAAGGAGAAGCTTGTTTACCAGTCCACAATGCTACGTTGTTTACACCTGACATACGAGAAGACCCTACCCCCATTGTTCCTTTTTCAGCGATCAACATAACAGAAGCATCTGGGTGTTTCGCTTTCAAAGCAACAATTTCTTGCTGTTGCTCAGGCGTCATCATACATTTTCCGTGTAATTCACGGTCTGAACGAGAGTGCGCTTGATTTCCTGGAGAAAGTAAGTCAGTAGAAATATCCCCTTCTGCAGCGATATAAGTTACAACTTTAATTTCTTCTGGAACTTCTGGCAATTTTGTAAAAAATTCCGCTTTTGCGTAGCTCTCTAAAATATCTTTTGCAATTGTGTTTCCTGCTTTGTAAGCATCAGCTAAACGAGCTGTATCTGCATCATATAAGAAAACTTGTGTTTTAAGAACTTCCGCCGCTTGTTTTGCAATTTCTTCATCATTTCCTAAAGCTAAATCTAAAAGAACTTCAATTGAAGGACCTCCTTTCATGTGAGATAACAATTCGAATGCAAATGTTGGTGTAATTTCAGCAACAGTTGCTTCTCCTAAAATAATCTCTTTTAAAAATTTTGCTTTTACACCTGCAGCAGAAGTTGTACCTGGCAACGTGTTATAGATAAAGAATTTAACAGAATCCTCTCGGTATTCGCTGTTAACATCTTTAATTTGATTAATGATTTCACTTAGTAATTCTGCACCATCAATTGGTTTTGGATGTAAACCTTGACCTTTTCTTTCTTCAATCTCGTTAAGATACTCTTGGTAAAGACTCATAATTATCTATCTTTTCTTTTAATATTAAAGATTGTTTAAAATCAAGCTACTTACACCTGATTTCATCCAATCAAAATGAATTATATAATAACACTTCGCTGTATCGTTACATCTTATGCCTAATTATTTTTCAACAAAAAATCATTTTTGGCATAGGTAACCACTGTTATCAGAATACAAACTAAGTATGTAATTTTGTAAAGTTGCCATTTAAAAACAATAACTATCACTTAATCAATAATTAAAGTGATTGAAATTACTTTTTAAATTTTTATTATCACACAAATTTTTAGTTAAAAAGCATTGTAATTAATCATAATTTGGCATACAAAATTACGTTTATAGTAACGATTTCTCATCAAAGGATGATATATTTTAGTTATATTCTAATAATTTAGAACTATTATAAAAAAGATGTAAATTTCACTTTTACAATCAATTAAACGTAAATAAATAGAAGTTAAAAATATAACGTATTCTAAAATATCAACTTCATAATTTTAAGCCCTTTTTTTTACGAAATTGAATTAATTATAAATTTTAATAACTATTCAATAATCAATCTTTAGAATTGCTATCAATCATTTAAACAATCTCAAAAATCAATCAAAAATATTCAATATGAATAAATATTGTATATTTATAATAATTATACAATTACAATGAGATATTATACAAGTTTTTAGTAACTTTGCCCCCTTAATTCATTATTATAAATATGAAACTTTGGGATAAAGGTTTTACCATTAATGATAAAATCGAAAAATTTACTGTCGGAAAAGACAGAGAATTAGATGCTCATCTTGCAAAATATGATGCGTTAGCATCAAAAGCACAAGCGAACATGCTCGCAAAAACAGGTTTGATAACAAACGAAGAAAACGATGCATTACAACTTGCTTTGGATGAGATTTTGACATTAATTGCTGCGAACAATTTCGAAATAGACGAAAATTACGAAGATATACATTCAAAAATTGAGGCTTTTTTAATTGAGAAAACCGGTGATGCTGGAAAAAAAATTCACGTTGCACGTTCTCGAAACGATCAAGTTTTGGTTGCAATTCAACTTTTTGAAAAAGAATATCTAAAACAGACAACTGAAAAAATTGTCCATTTAATTGAAATCTTTTTACAAAAAGCAGACGAATTTAAAAATCATCAATTACCAGGATATACGCATTTTCAGGCTGCTATGCCAAGTAGTTTCGGAATGTGGTTTTCTGCTTATGCAGAAAGTTTATTGACCGATTTATACTTTTTTGAAGCTGCATTTAAAATTTCTGACCAAAATCCATTAGGTTCTGGAGCTGGTTTTGGAACAAGTTTTCCAATTGATCGTTTGCAAACAACACAAGAATTAGGTTTTTCAGAGATTTTAGTTTCATCTGTCGGAGCTCAAATGCTTCGTGGAAAAACAGAAAAATCTGTTGCATCTGCTTTGGCGATGATTTGTGGCACATTGTCGAAAATGTCTTATGATTTGGTTCTATACAATTCGCAAGATTTAGCTTTCGTTAAATTACCAAATGAGATGACAACTGGCTCATCGATTATGCCACATAAGAAAAACCCAGATGTTTTTGAATTAACTCGTGCACATTGTAATAGAATTCAGGCATTGCCAAATGACATTATGATGACGATCAATAATTTACCAAGTGGTTATCATCGTGATTATCAGATTTTGAAAGAAATCTTATTTGAACCAATGATGCAATTTGATAACATTATTGACATCTTAACTTTTGCAATTCCTCAACTTCAGATTAAAGACAACTATATGAATCAGGAAAAATATGATCCGATTTATACCGTGGAAAATATTAACGAAGCCATTAAAAATGGAACACCTTTCCGCGATGCTTACAAAGAAGTTGGATTATCTGTAGAAAATGGAACGTATATTCCGCACAAAGAATTTAAAACAACACATATCGGAAGTATTCATAATTTGAGATTAGATTTGATTTCGAATAAAGTTGAAAAATTCAAATTAGAAGCCCAAGTAATGAAATAACTTCTTGTAATTAATAAAAATATCAACCTCAACTTCTATAAATTGAGGTTTTTTTTAATTTACAATTTTATAATTTCGGAATATTCAAACATATAAACAACTGAAATAAAGTATTTTGTAAAATAAAATTCGATTTACAAAATAATTACAACAGATTTTTATTACATCAGGTCAAAATCATTCTAACTTTGACTCATCAAATAACAAATTTGTTTAATCGATTAAAATTTAAAAAAATGAAAAAATTTTTCGCAGTAGTTGCAGTAGCAGCTTTATCATTAGGAGCAGTATCTTGTGGAGAGAAAACTGAAGAAGCACCAGTAGAAGAAGGAGCAACAGTTGATTCTGCTACAGCAGTAGTTGATTCTGCAGCAGCAGTAGTTGACTCAGCAGCAGCAGTAGTTGATTCTGCAGCAGCAGTAGTTGATTCAGCAGCAGTAGCTCAATAATTTATAGCGAAGCTAAAATATAAAATGCGCTTAACTAGGTTAAGCGCATTTTTTTATGTTTTAAATTTTCAAGAATAACAATTAAATAATTGATCCATCAAATTTTTCGGATTCTATTTTGCGATCTAACTCTGCTTGAATATCTTCTAATACTGGGCGAACAGTAGATTCAGGAATATCAGAAACTCGAATATACATCAATCCATCTATTGCATCATTAAACTTAGGATCAACGTTAAATGCAATTACTTTCGCATTTTGTTTGATGTATTTCTTAATCAAGACTGGTAATCGTAACATATTTGGCTCAAGTTCATCAATTAATTTATCAAACTTATTCAAATCTGCTTCAGATTCATCAAAAATAAATTCTTTATCTTCTTCTTTTAATTTAACCTTGTATTCATTTTTAGCTTTTACATATTGTGCTACAGTCGAATCATAGTAATGAGATTTCATAAATTCAATCATCAATGATTTCGAAAAATCAGAAAATTGATTACTAATACTTACGCCTCCAATAATAAATTTTTGATTTGGATTTCTTAATGTAACATGTACTATTCCTCTCCATAACAAGAACAGTGGCATTGGTTTTTGCTGATATTCAGCAGAAACAAAGGCACGTCCCATTTCAATACATTTCTTAAAAAACGGATGAATTTCTGGTTCAAAATTAAATAACTCGTGAATATAAAAACCATTAATTCCATATTTTTCGTACACTTCCGAACCAATTGCCATACGATAGGCACCAACAATTTTATTAGATTCTTTATCCCATAGAAATAAATGATGGTAATGATTATCAAAACGGTCTAAATCTATTTCATCATTTGTTCCTTCTCCTATTGCACGAAATGTAATTTCGCGTAAACGTCCAATTTCTCTTAAAATATTAGGAATTTGCTTCGCTGTAGAAAAAAAACATTCGTAATTATTATTTGTAAACAATAATGCTTCTTCATCTTTTCGCAATGCTTCAATATCTTGTAAAAGTAACTTTAAATCCGTTTCAGCAACAACATCCTTAACCTTTCTGTTTGAAGATGATAAGCTTGGTAAATTCGGAATTTTCAAATCAATATTACTTGGATTTTTCAGTACTTCTGATAAACTTCTTTTTTGTTTATAATACGATGAAAGCATATAGGTTTTCTTTCTTAAAAAAGCCGAATAATCTTCTATTGTGTTGTGTTCGTCTTGTTGCTTTTGTAAAATAGGTTTTCCTATTCGAATTTGAATTGGTCGTGTTCTTTTTTTCATCATTTCTCATGGCCGCATAGCTGTTTGAAAATCTGGATGTAACTTTGCTACGCGGTAAAAGACATTGCTATTTCTTGCTCTAAAAAACATTGGAACAACAGGAACTTTTGACTTTTTAATCAACTTCATTGCTGATTCTTGCCATTCTCTATCAATCACTCTACTTTCATCATCACGATAAGAAACTTCTCCAGCAGGGAAAATTCCTAAACAACCTCCGTTGCGTAACAACTTTAATGCATCGCGCATCCCCGTAAGGCTACTGTATGCTTCTTTACGTGTTTCGAAAGGATTGACTGGTATAATCATCGGTTCTAATGGTTTAATTTTTTGCAGTAAAAAATTCCCCATAATCTTGAAATCAGGACGAACTTTTGACATAAAATGCATCAAAATAATTCCGTCCAATGCACCAAGAGGATGATTAGAAATAATAATAAAAGGGCCTTCTTTTGGAATTCGTTTTAAATCTTCTTCATGAATTTCGTAATCCACTCCAAGATCATCTATTAAATAATCCAAAAAAGGTTCGCATTGCAAGTGTTTTCCTCTATTGTATAAATCATTGATTCCATCAATATTAAAAACTTTTTTCAATGCCCAAGCAACAGGTTTACCTAAAATTCCTATTTTAGAAAGACCTGATGCTGAAATAATATCTTCTGTTGAAATTAAACTCATTTAAGCCTTGACAACTATTTGTAATGTTTCACGCACTGTTTGACGTAATAACTCTTTTTCTTTTGATACAACTTTATCAGAATCTGCATCGAAATGACGAATTGTGTACAATAAAACATCTTTTTCTACTTGTACTTTAAACGCTTCGTTCATATCTGCAACAAACTGATCTAAGTTGTTGTATTTATCCTCTAAACATAAAGATAATGAAATTGCTGAATTTTGCATCAAATTTACTTTGATTTGATAATCATATAGTTTATTGAAAATCCCACTCAATTTATCTTCTGTAATAAACGAGAAATCTTTACTTGATAAACGCACCAAATTTTGTTCTCTTTTTAGGATAAAACATGGTACTTTTGGATCTAATGGTTGACCTTTTGCTACTTCTGTTCCTGCTTCTGTTGGATTGATAAATGATTTAACAAAGAATGGAATTTCTTTTTGTTGAAGCGGTTGCAATGTTTTAGGATGAATAACCGAAGCGCCATAATAAGCCAACTCAATTGCTTCTTCGTAAGAAATATGATGCAATAATTCTGCATGCTCAAAATAACGTGGATCAGCATTCAAAACACCTGGAACATCTTTCCAAATCGTCATGCTTTCAGCATTTAAACAATATGCAAAAATTGCAGCAGAATAATCTGAACCTTCTCTTCCCAATGTCGTTGTAAAATAGTTAGGATCTGAACCTAAGAAACCTTGTGTAATGAATAAACCTGATTGTGGTAATTTAGAAATACTATCCTCTGTCAACGCCCAGTTTACTTTTCCTTCGCGGTAAGTGTGATCTGTTTTGATATAATCTCGAACATCTAACCAATCGTTCTTAATTTTAATTGAATTAAGATACATACTGATAATTTTTGTCGAAATTAACTCTCCACAGCATACAATTTGATCATAAACATAGCTGTAATTTGGAGATTTGTTTCGTCTTAAAAACGAAACGATATCATCAAAAAATTGAGATATTTCATTCGAAACCTCATCCGCATTATCAAACAATTCTATTGCTAAATCAATATGTTGTTTTTTTACATCATTAATTGTTTTTTCGAAATCATCCTTTTCAAAATAGCGTTTGACTACTTCCTCTAATGCATTTGTCGTCTTGCCCATTGCAGAAACAATTATACATGTATTTTCGTAACCAACTGATTGCAATAAATCTGCAACATTTCTAACGCCGGCTGCATCTTTTACGGAAGCACCACCGAATTTGAAAACTTTCATTTCTATAAAAATTTTTTTTGTAAATATTTAACTTGCAAATATAACCAAACTACCTCTTATATATTGACCGAATTTAATTAAAGTTAAAAATAAATTTCCAGTATGATTTTCATGTATTTAGATTAATTTCAAACGTTTGAAATGAGTAGAATTGAGTTTTTATTCCGATATTTGACCAGCAAAACATAATTATGAACACAAATTCTCATCAAACTCTTGGAGAGTTTATCATAGAAAATCAAGCAGATTTTATTTACTCATCTGGAGAACTATCTAGATTATTGAGTTCGATTAAATTAGCAACAAAAGTTGTTAATTACAAAGTAAACAAAGCAGGATTAGTTAACATTTTAGGAGAATTCGGAAACGAAAATGTACAAGGTGAAAAACAGCAAAAATTAGATGTTTTTGCGAATGAAACTTTCATTGACACTTTATCACAACGTGAAGTTGTTTGTGGAATCGCCTCAGAAGAAAATGAAGATTTCATCGCTATTCAACCTTCTAAAAATTCAAAAAATAGCAAATATGTTGTTTTAATTGATCCCTTAGATGGTTCTTCTAATATTGATGTAAACGTTTCTGTTGGTACAATTTTCTCTATCTATCATCGTGTTACAGAACCAGGAACTCCTGTAACAAAAGCAGATTTTTTACAACCAGGAAATAAACAAGTTGCAGCTGGATATGTGATTTACGGAACATCGACTATGTTGGTTTACACAACTGGAAATGGGGTGAATGGATTTACATTGAATCCAGGAATTGGAACGTTCTATTTATCACATCCTAATATGTGTATTCCAGAAGATGGTAATATTTATTCGGTAAATGAAGGTAATTATGTGAAATTCCCTCAAGGTGTTAAGAACTACATCAAATATTGTCAGGCTGATGAAGAAGATCGTCCATACACTTCTCGTTACATTGGTTCATTATGTTCAGATTTTCACCGTAACATGTTGAAAGGTGGAATTTACATCTATCCTTCTGGAACAAATAACCCAAATGGTAAATTGCGTTTATTATATGAATGTAATCCGATGGCTTTTATTGCAGAACAAGCTGGTGGTAAAGCTACTGATGGGTTTAATCGTATTATGGACATCGTCCCAACTGAATTGCATCAACGTATTCCTTTCTTTTGTGGATCTAAAAATATGGTTGATAAAGCAGAAGAGTTTTTGCGTGAAGCAGAATCTAACTAAAGTTTTTCAAAAAATTATCAATAAAAAATCCGCTCAATGAGCGGATTTTTTATACTATATTCTATTAAGGAATTGCTATACCTGGATAATTTCCTGGATAAACGTGTCTTAAAGTAGAATGATATTTTTTGTTAATTGCATCCGCAAACATATTTGCTACAATGGCATATCCAGTTCCAGTTAAATGAACTCCGTCTAAAGAGAACGCTCCACCAGAAACGAAAGTTGTTGTATATGTTTGACCATAGTATTTAATTCCCGATTGAGAACTTAATTTCTTCATTTCAGAATATGCATCCACTAAAGCTAAATTATAAGCTGTTGCTAATTCAGCAATTGCTGCATTGTATTTAACCACAGCCGCTTCTGCTTTTGCTGTTTCTTTTGCTGTTAATACATAATTATCTGCCATTGGATAACTAACACCAACTACCGATAATTTACCAGCTTCTTCTTGAGTTAATCCTAATTTCATTAATTCTCCAACTCTATTAGTATCTACTTTTCCAATTACAGAAGAAGAAGTTAAAACCAATAAATCTTTTGCAGTCGCTTGACGCGCTTGTCCGTAAGTCATTCCAAATAAAGTCGCTGTTCCAGCATCATATCCTGCTTTAATTAAAGCAGCAGTAATCGTTGTTGATAAATCCGCTAAATCTTTATCTTTAATTACTACAGCGCTTGCAGCAGTTTTAGAAAATGAAATTTTTCTATCAGAAGCACCAACCGCATCAAATACTTGATTTAATCCTGCATAAGTTGCATTTAACTCATCAATCATTGGTGCAAAACTTGGGTTTGCAGGCGATAATGGTGCGTATGGAACCGTTGTAAAATATGGAATAGATGTTACAGAAGGAATATTTGCAATTACTCCTTTTGCTCCTGCAGCAGTTAAAGCTTTCAATCCATCATTAATTGTAGATTTCACAACATTTACATTAGAGATATCAGAACCTCCATACGTTCTTGGATCAACATTATTTGTTTCATTATGATCTACTCCAACTCCTCCAGATGTTGCATAACCTAATACATCATTATTTCCAATCCAATAGGAGAAGAATGTAGGCTTTTGCGCAACTGCATCTGCAACTACAGAAGTTGTCGCACCGCTTGCAAAACGCACAAAATACGGATTCGCTGTTACAGGATCAGTTTGTAATCCTGCTGGATTTCCATAACCTGGTGCAACCAAATGATAAGATTTTGCTCCTGGAACTCCCATGTTTTGGTAAGTCCCTTTATCAGCTAAAATATCTAACGCTGCTCCTGGTGCAGTAGGAACTGGTGTTAAAGCTCCATTTACAATTTGCAAAGTCAACTTACCCGAAAAACCTGGTAAATTTGTAAAACCTCCTGTGTCATTTGGCATATAAGGAATTTTGAACTCCCCTCCTCCTGCAGCTTTCATTAATCCAGCTAACATATTTGGATAAGAATTTTCTTGTCCTGATCTGTATAATGCATTATCTCTATAACCAGAAGTCAACGAGTTTCCTAAAGCAATATATTTTGAAAAGTTAGCTTCACCTGCTGTAACTTGAATATCCTCGATTGGATGCTCAAAGTCTTGATCACAACTAAACATTGTAGCAGCTAAAGCAACTAAAACTATTTTATTTAAATGTTTCATTTTGTAGTGTTATTTAAGGTTATACGTTAGTCCTAAACCAAAGTTAATTGCACGCATCTTAACATCTCCAGAGAAATTTTGTTCGATGTTATTAATATATCTTTCATCACCTTGAACATAAGATCCAAATAAATCTAAGTAAAATCCATTGTTAAATTTAAATCCTAATCCAGCTGATACAGAGTTTAAATTAGAACTTGGTGTTTCTGAAGACCAATATGCTCCTGGAACTGGAGATTTATCATGGTAATACCCTACACGCCCTGTAATCATCTCGTTAAATGTATATTCTGCTCCAAAACGGAATAAAGTATTGTCTTTCCAATTTTTTGTTGACGTTGAAGTATAGAATGTATTTGACGCGTCGTTGTATAAATTAATATCTAAACTTTTGTAACGTGTCCAGTTTTGCCACACTACATCTCCAAAAAGCTCTAATTGAGGTAGAACTTTGTAAGACATTCCGAAAGTAAATTCAGATGGAAGTGGTAATGTTGTATTCCATTTATCTGTGTTAAAAGGCACATTAGATGCAATTCCAGCCGGAACATCCATCCATGTCACATCTCCTTTGTTTGCAGAAACATCTACATTAGAACGGTAAGCTAATCCAACTCCGAATTTTTCGGTTGGTTTGAACATTGCTCCTACATTAAATCCTAAACCATGAGCATCTTTATCCTCTAATCTAAGTTTAATATCATTTCCAGCAACTGTTTGTACTTTCTCTAATTTAGCCGATCCATGTGTATAGATAAAACCTAAACCTAAACTAAACCAATCTGAAAAACGATAGGCAACTGTTGGCTGAATATTAAATGCTTTCAAATCGATATGCGTGATGTTAGCCTTATTTTGCCAATCTTCTGGCCAAGTTACCGAGCTACCAAATGGAGTAGTCACACTAATCCCTACCGCTAAATCATCAACAGGTTTGTAACTCACCGCCAAATACATTGGAGTTCCTAATTTACTATCCGTTTCAGCTTTTTGGAAAGTTGTTGGATCTTGCCATTTTACGTCAGTTTTCACACCAAAACCTCCAACAGCAATACTCAATTTGCTCTCTACAAAAGCTAATCCTGCAGGGTTATAAAACGCCACACTCGCATCACGAGTTTGCGTTGCAGAAGTTCCACCTAAAGCAGCTTGGCGAACTCCTTGTAAAGCAACACGGTAACCTCCTGCAAAAGCAGATGAAGATAGACCGATCAATGCTAATGTTAAGAAAATTTTCTTCATATTTTTTGTTCGTTTTTAATAATTCCTTTTAACAAAAATAACATAATTTTATAATAATGTTATGTTAACATAATAAATTTTAAAAAATACTTTATACTTAAGGCTTTCAGCCATAATATTAATTGTGTAAAATATACACTATTGATAAATTTCTTTGATTTTTTCGGATATAACATACCCTTCAGACCAACAAGCCTGAAAATTAAAACCTCCAGTAATTGCGTCAATATTCAAAACTTCTCCTGCCATGAACAAATGAGGTAATTTTTTAGCTTCCATCGAATGAAAATCAATTTCTTTCAAATCAACTCCTCCAGCAGTCACAAACTCATCTTTGAATGTGCTTTTACCATTTATTTGGTATTTTCCTTGTGTTAATTCTGATGCTAAAGCTTCGATATGTTTCTTCGACAAGTCGGCATATACTTTATTTTCGGCTATGTTGCAATAATTCAGAATACTCAACCAAAAGCGTTTAGGAAAATCAAATGGATTGTTTTTGTGTACATTCTTCTTTGCATCAACTTGTTTCTTATTATTCAAAAAAGAAACTATTTCTTCTTTAGATTGATTGACAAAATTAATTTCAGCTTCGAATTTATAATTACTTTCGTTCAATTTTAAAGCTCCCCAAGCTGATAAACGCAAAATAGCAGGACCACTAAATCCCCAATGTGTTATTAACAAAGGTCCTTCTGCCTCTAACTTTTGTTGATTGATTTTAACTTCTGCATTTTCGAATGAAATCCCCATCAACCCTTCGATTCTTGGATCTTTGCAATTAAATGTAAATAGAGAAGGAACAGGTTGAATTATCTTCAAACCTAAGTTTTTCAAACTTTTCCAGAATTTTGGTGTACTTCCTGTTGTAATAATTACTGTTTCAAAAAAATACTTTCCTGATTTTGTAATCAATTCATAACCTTCATTAACTTTATTGATTTCTTGTACGCCATCCGAAAAATTTAATTGAACTTTATTTTGATCAACCGCTTTAGTTAACGCTTCGATAATAGAAAGAGATGAATCGCTTACTGGAAAAATACGATTATCATCTTCAATTTTCAATTCAACTCCGCGTTCATCAAACCACGCCATTGTATCGCCTGGCTGAAATGTATAAAAAACACTTAGTAATTCCTTTTTCCCACGTGGGTAAAACTCTACTAAATCCAATGGATCAAAGCATGCATGAGTTACATTACACCTTCCTCCACCCGAAATACGTACTTTTTGTAGTGGTAAATTTGCTTGTTCAAACAATACAGTTTGTTGTCCTACAGTTTTTCCAAGGTTTGCTGCAACAAAATATCCTGCTGCACCACCTCCTACAATGGCTATTTTTTTCACGGAGCAAAGGTAAAGTTTTATTTTTAACAGAAATTTTTAATAAAAAAAGGAAATGTTTTCACATCTCCTTTTATGCTTTTTGTTCGTGAAAAACGAACAAAGGTGTTATATTTTTGTTTGCTATTTTTTTTGTAAATCCAGGCGAAAATATCTTATCGAAGAAACCTTTGTTTCGACTAACAACGGTTAACAAATCAATTTCTTTTTCTTTGATAAAATCTAAAACCGCATTTACAGGATCCGCATCATGATAAATTTCAAAAAAAATTGGGTCTCCTGCAAATTGATTTTGCCAATCTTTCATTGCTTGTTTATTATATTTTCCGTCTTTAGAAACATGCATACAATGAATTTTTGCATGATGACGATTTGCTATTTCAAGCAAATATTTCAAGGCTTCTTTATCTTTTTGATCAAAAACAGTTGTAAAACCTATATTCTTAAATCCTTTGAATATCATTCCATTCGGAATACTTAAGATAGGAATTTTCATCGATGTAATTGCATTAATAGTATTGGAACCAAAAAGCATTTTTTCTATCCCTGTATTTCCATCTGTTCCCATTACCACAAAATCAACACTTTCTTCGCCAATGATTTCGCGTAATATATACAAGAAATTTCCTTCTTCTAAAATAAATTTAATTGGAATTTCATTTAATCCGTTTTTATCTGCTATTTCCCTTAATTGCGGAATATTATCTTTGAAGTTATTAAAACTTCCTAATTCTACAGTTTCATATACATTCTGAATTAAACCTGCACTCAAAGTACCAGTAATCATTGGTAGTTCATAAACGTGCAATACATAAACTTGTGCATCTATACTTTTCGCAAGGTTAAGAGCATATAAAAACGCATTATTAGCCGTCTCAGAAAAATCTGTTGGGAACAATATTTTTTTCATTTTTTTGTGTTTTGTACACAAAAGTTACGAATAATTTTAGTTCTACGCGAAAAAAAAGCTCAATCTATCAAAATAATTAAGCTTTTGTTATTTTCTAAAAATTGTCGCTATTCGTGAAAAACAAATAATGGTACTTTATTTTGAGAAAGAATTGTTTTGGTAAAACTTGGTGAAAATAATTTCTCGAAAAATCCTTTATTGCGACTTACCACTGTTAATAAATCAATTTTTTCTTCTTTTATAAATTCTAAAACTGCATCAACAGATTCGTCTGCTGTATAAATAGAAAAATCTACAGGTTCGTCTTTGTAATATTCTTTCCAATGATTAAGCGTAGGGACATCGTAATTTCCATCTTTAGAAACATGTAAACAATGAACTTTGGCTTTGTATCGATATGCAATTTCTGTTAAAAAATCTAAGGCTTTACGGTCCTTATCTTCAAAAATTGTTGTAAAACCGATGCTTTTTATTCCTTTATATTCATATCCATGCGGAACACTCAAAACTGGAATTTTCAGATGTTTAATTGCATTCATCGTATTCGAACCAAAAAGTACTTTATCAAATCCTGTATTTCCTGTTGTTCCCATCACTACAAAATCAACTTTCTCTTCTTCTATAAAATTTGGTAAAACGAATGAAAGCATCCCTTCTTTAATAAAAAATTTCATTTCCACGTCACCAAAACCATTATCCCCTGCTAATTTTCTAAGAAAAGGAATGTGATCTTTTAGATTTTCAAATTTATTCAATTCAATGGTATCATATACATTTTGTAAAATGCCAGCATCAATTCCTGCATTCACAATTGGATATTGAAAGGCGTGTAAAATATACAACTCTGCATTTTGATTTTCTGCCAAATTCAACGCATACAAAAATGCGTTATTTGCTGTCTCGGAAAAGTCGGTTGGAAATAATATTTTTTTCATAATCTATCTCTTTATTAGCTCCCTAAATATACGAAATAAATAGCGTGTAAAATTAATTTGAAGTTAAATATTATTGTGTTTTTTTAATTTAAGCTGATTAAAAATATATTCATTTTTGAATAAATTCTTATCCGTAACTTTGCACTTCATAAATTTCAATTCATGAATAATAAATATTTCCAGAAAACCATTGTTCGATGGTCAGATTTAGACGCTAATCGTCATTTAGCGAATGCTTCATATATGAATTTCACAAGCTTTGCTCGAATTGCTTTTTTAAGAGATTTTGGTGTTTCGATGAATAACTTAGCTGAATATGGTATTGGTCCAGCAATTTTACACGAACAATTTTCATTTTTTAAGGAAGCTATGGAAGGTGAAGAAATTTATATTTCGGTAGAAATTGGTGGAATGTCAGAAGATGGAATGATTTATCAATTTATTCACAATTTGTATAACCAAGATGGTGTACATCTTTGCCATTCTGAATTGACAGGTGTTTGGTTTTCGATGTCGAAAAGAAAAATGCAGGCACCACCAACTGAAATGGTCGAAAATATTAAAAAATCATTTGAAGGACAAACAATCAAAGCAATGTCAAAACAAGACATTATCAATTTACCTTTTCGTTCAGAAAATATAGATCCTTCAATTTTCAATCAAAAATAAAATCATGTTAGAAGATAAAAACGTTTCAAAAACAAGTTTAGCCGAAATCGGTGAATTTGGTTTAATTCATCAAATTAAAGAAGGTTTTCCAATCAAGTTAGAAAGCTCTATCAAAGGAATTGGCGACGATGCTGCTGTTCTTGATTACAAAAAGGACAAAATTGTTGTATCAACAGACATGTTGGTAGAAGGTGTTAACTTTAGTTGGTCGTACATGCCTTTGCGTCATTTGGGATATAAAGCTGTTGTAACTGCAATTAGTGATATTTTGGCAATGAATGCTATTCCAAAACAAATTTTGGTTTCGATGGCAATCTCAAATCGTTTTACGATAGAAGCTGTTGATGAAATTTACAATGGTATGAAATACGCATGTGACAAATACAAAATCGATATCGTTGGTGGTGACACCACTTCATCTGTTAGTGGACTTGTACTAAGCATGACCGCAATTGGCTCGGCTCCTGAAAAAGATTTGGCGTACAGAAGTGGAGCAAAAGAAAATGATTTGGTTGTACTTTCTGGTGATTTAGGTGCATCTTTCCTTGGTCTACAGGTTTTGGAACGCGAAGCTCAAGTATCGAAAGTAAATCCAAACAATCAACCTGATTTTGAAAACTATTCCTATTTAATTGAACGTCAGCTAAAACCTGAAGCAAGATTAGATATCATCAATCTTTTGAAAGAATTGAAAGTAAAACCAACTTCTATGATTGATATTTCGGATGGATTATCTTCTGAGATTATTCATTTATCAAAAGAAAGTGGTGTTGGAATCAATATTTACGAAGAAAAAATTCCGTTGGATTCTGTTGTCATTCGCACTGCCGAAGAATTCAAAATCAATCCAATTACATGCGCTTTAAGCGGTGGAGAAGATTATGAATTGTTGTTTACAATTGATCAAAAAGATTTTGAGAAAATAAAAGGAAACCCACATTTAACGGTGATTGGACATGTAACTGGTAAAAACGAAGAAAATTACTTAATTACCCGAGGAAGCGAACAAATGGTTCCTTTAACGGCACAAGGTTGGGGAGTTGAAACAGAAGAAGAAAGTTAATTAACGAATTAGTTAATTCGAAAATGTGAGAATTTTAAGAAGCTGGCATTGAGCTTGTCGAAATTAAGCTTCTCACCAAAATATAAAATCAAAAGCATTCAAGAAATTGGATGCTTTTTTAGTTGAAATAAGTTGTATTTTAGATTATTATTAATAATTATGTCTAAAAAATCAATAAATAAAATGCTATTCAAAACAGGAATTGGGTTGTTATCTTTATCAATTCTAATGCTTATTTATGCGATTGCAATGTTTGCAGCAAGAGGTAATTATAGTAAATTTGAAATAAAGCTTTCAGAAATTTCACTTGTTTTTTGGCTCCCTATATTTTGTTTAGGTATTTTAATCTTAATAATTTCATTTGTTTTAATTACAATAAAAAACAAAAAAGCTCGAACTAATAAGTTCGAGCTTTTATATTGTTAGCGTTTTCGCTGTCGAATTATCAATTAAGATAATGGTTCAACTGAAACGTAAGATCTATCGTTACGTTTTTTAGTGAAAACAACTTTTCCGTCAACTAAAGCGAATAATGTGTGATCTTTACCGATTCCTACATTATCACCAGGATGATGTTGAGTACCTCTTTGACGAACAATAATGTTACCAGCGATTGCTGCTTGTCCACCAAAAATTTTAACACCTAAACGTTTCGAATGTGATTCACGACCATTTTTCGAACTTCCGACCCCTTTCTTATGTGCCATTTCGTTTTGTTTTTAAGAGTTAATAATTAATCTCTGCTCAATCTTAACCGATTGAAGCAATTTCAATTTTAGTGAATTGTTGACGATGTCCGTTAGACTTTTGGTAACCTTTTCTTCTTTTCTTCTTGAAAACGATTACTTTGTCTCCTTTCACGTGTTCAACGATTTTAGCTACTACGGTAACTCCGTCTATAACTGGGGCGCCGACAGTGATTGCTCCGTTATCTGTTAATAAAACACGGTCGAATTTTACTTCGTCACCTGCTTCACCAGCTAAACGGTTTACAAACAATTGTTGGTCTTTTTCAACTTTGTATTGAAGCCCTGCTATCTCTACAATTGCGTACATAAATTAATGTTTATAAATGAAAATTGAGTGCAAAGATAATCAAAATTTTGAATTTAAGAACTTGAATTGATTGAAATTTAGTTAGAAAGATGAAAAAACTATGACATATCTTCTATTTGGATTAATTAAAAATAACATATCTTTGCAATGAAAATCAAAGATAGATTGGTAGAGATGGTTGAAAATTATTCTTTAAAAGATTTAAAAATTGGTGAACAAGCTGTTGTAATTGGTTTTACGACTGAAGATGTTCCTGCAAAATTTTATGAAATGGGTTTTGTCCCAGGTACTAATTTACTGGTTAAAAACAAAGCTCCTTTTGGTGGTCCTATTTGCATCAGTATTGTATCGAACAAGTCTGTTTTAGCATTAAGAAGAAACGAAGCCGATAAAATCTTGATAACAAAGAAATAATGAATCATTATAAAATTGCCTTAATTGGTAACCCAAATGTTGGTAAAACTTCGTTATTTAATAAGCTTACAAATCTTCGTCAAAAAGTAGGAAATTATCCTGGTGTGACGGTAGAGAAACGTGAGGGGAATATTGAACGAAATGGAAACAAATTTTTCATTACAGATTTCCCAGGAACGTATACTATTTATCCAAGTTCTTTGGATGAAGAAATTGTTTTCAAAACTTTAGGAAACAAAACCGATAAACATTATCCTGATTTAGCCATTGTTATAGGTGAACCATCAAATTTAAAACGTTCGATTTTATTGTATCAACAAGTTCGAGATTTAGATGTTCCTGCGATTTTTGTCATTAACATGAAAGACGAAATCAAGAGCAAAGGCCTTAACATTGATTTACCAAAATTAGAAGATTTTCTTCAAACTAAAATATACTTAACAAACGCTCGTACAAGCGAAGGTATCGATGAATTGGTAGATGCTTTCACTAAAAAAGCAACCGATTACACTAATCATTATGCAATCACGAAAGAATATCTTTCAGTCGTAGAGAATGTAAAAAATGAATTTCAATTAGATTCTAATTATCAAGCTTGGCAATATCTATCGCAAAAAGAAGTTCCTTTTCTATCAAAAGAGAAGCAAGATAAATTAGAAGCAATAAAAAAAGAAAACGCTATTATTTCGAAGCGTTTACAAGTAAAAGAAGCTTTAGATCGAAATAAAATTTTAGAGGAGAAATTAAATACCATCATTTCTTATAAATTCGAAGGAAATGAAACTTTAACTGATAAAATTGACAAAATCTTAATTCATCCAGTCTTTGGTTATGTTATCTTTTTAGGGATTTTATTATTAATCTTTCAAGCTGTTTACGCATGGTCAGCTCCATTAATGACAATGGTTGAAGACCTGTTTGGTTGGTTTGATGAAAAAGTAATTAGTTTTTTACCCGAAGGACCCATCAATGAAATAGTTGGCGGCGCTATAATACCAGGAATAGAAGGTATTGCTGTTTTTGTTCCTCAAATTGCCATTTTGTTTTTATTCATTTCGATTATGGAAGAAACGGGATACATGAGCCGTGTTGTATATTTGATGGATAGATGGTTAAAACCTTTTGGATTAAGTGGAAAAAGTGTTGTACCATTAATCTCGGGCGCTGCTTGTGCAGTACCAGCAATTATGTCTGCGCGTAACATCGAAAATGACAAAGAACGCTTATTAACGATACTTGTCACCCCATTTATGACGTGTTCTGCTCGTTTGCCTATTTATATCGTTCTGATTGCCTTGGTAATTCCTGACGAAAAAATATTTGGTTTCAGTTACCAAGCCTTGGCCTTATTTGTGATGTACATATTAGGTGTTGTAGGAGCTTTGGGAAGTGCTATTTTACTGAACTTAATTATAAAAGCAAAACATAAAAGTTTCTTGATTTTAGAGATGCCAACGTACAAACTTCCTGATTGGAAAAATGTTGGAATTAATGTATGGGAAAAAACATTAGGTTTCTTGATTGATGCTGGTAAAATAATATTTGCAATTTCGATTATTCTATGGGTTTTAGGAACATTTGGACCAGGAGAACAATTTAAAAATGCAGAAGAGATAGTTACTGCTCATCACCCAAAAATGGATGAAGATGATTTAGCCAATGAAATTGCTTCTTATAAATTAGAACATTCATACTTAGGAAGATTAGGAGCAGTTATAGAACCAGTTGTAGAACCGTTGGGATATGATTGGAAGATGGGAATTGGTTTGATTTCTTCCTTTGCTGCCCGTGAAGTATTTGTCGGAACAATGTCAACTGTTTATAGTTTAGGCGAAGTTGATGTGGAAGACGATGGTCAAAAAGATCGTTTACTTCATCGTATGCAATCAGAAATCAACCAAAATACAGGTGAACCTGCATATAATCTTGCAACAGGAGTTTCGTTGTTATTATTCTACGCTTTCGCAATGCAATGTATGAGCACTATCGCGATTGTAAAAAGAGAAACAAATTCTTGGAAATGGACACTGATTCAGACAGGATTTATGACTGGTTTGGCATATATTGTTGCATTTATTGCTTATCATTTATTAAAATAATCCTATGGACAATATTTGGATACAATATGGCTTTATTGCATTTCTTTTTGGATTTGCTATTTGGTATATTGTTAAATTAATAAGAAACTCATTTAGTTCAAAAGGAGGAGGTTGCTCTAAAGGGTGTGGCTGTTCTCCAACTAAAAATGAATTTCAGAAAAAGGCTAACTCATAAAGTTAGCCTTTTTTATTTCAAAATTTCGGAGTATTTTTACACTAAAAAGAATTAGTATTTATCAATTATTTTATTGATTTCTAATTAGTTTTATTTCATTTATTCGGAATTATATTTTACAAAATGGACAATTGGATAATCATTTCTTTCGTTATTTCAGCTTTAATCATTTTAGGCTTAATTATTTACTTTATCTCAAAAAATAAAAAAAATAAAATTATTCAAGAGATTGAGTTAAGTACGAATAATGATAAAATAAAAACTGTAAAGAACGAAGTTGCTGCTAAAAAAATTGTAGAAATTAAATCAACAGGAAATATAGAATCTGAATCTACTCCACAACAAGATATACGGAAAGAAAAAATCGTTAGTAATCTGAGTATCTCCTCAAAAACAGAAAACGATTTGTTACGAAAGTTAGAGCAATTTGAGAAAAATAATGATTTTATCAAAAAGGACATAAATCTTGCTGTACTATCAAAACAGTTTAAAACAAATACGAAATACCTTTCTGAAGTGATTAAAACTCATCGGCAAAAACCTTTTAATACTTACTTGAATGAGTTAAGAATAAACTATATCGTCAACCGTTTAAAAAATGAACCGAAGTACATCAATACAAAAGTGAGTTATTTAGCAAGTGACTGTGGATTCACTTCTCATAGTACTTTTACCACTATTTTTACTCAAATTATGAACGAATCACCTTCTGTTTTTGTAAAAAGAATAAAAGAAGAACAAAAAAAATAATAATTCTGTTTTATAAAAACATATCCTATTCATTTACAACCAGTAACTTAATTTATACCTTTCTTTTAAAATCTATATTAATAGAAGAGCTATATAAAATATCCTATCAAAATTAACTTTATATTTTTTTATTCTTGATTAAGATTCTATCTTTAATTTAAGATTATGTCTTATGCGAAAAATAGAACCAGAAATACTTGCACAAAAAATTAAAGACGGTGATCGATTTGCCTTATCAAGAGCAATTACACTTGCGGAAAGTAATCGATTAGATGACCTTAATTTAGCACATCAAGTTATTAGTTTACTACCCACTTCCAAAACATCTAAAAGGATTGCTATTACAGGAATTCCAGGTGTTGGAAAAAGTACATTTATTGAGTCTTTAGGAAAGTATATCGTTCAACAAGGAGAAAAAGTTGCTATTCTTGCAATCGATCCAAGTAGCTCTTTGTCTAAAGGAAGCATCTTAGGCGATAAAACTCGAATGGAAGATCTATCCCGAGAAGAAAACGCATACATTCGTCCAAGCGCTTCTAATGGCTCTTTAGGCGGAATTACATCGCGTACCTATGAAGCTATTATACTATGCGAAGCTGCTGGTTTCGAAAATATTTTAATCGAGACTGTTGGAGTTGGACAATCGGAAACACTTGTAAACGAGATTTCAGATCTTTTTCTTTTCCTACAACTTCCTGGTTCTGGAGACGATTTACAAGGGATTAAACGAGGAATAATGGAAATGGCAGATCTAATTTTTGTCAACAAATCCGATTCATTTCAAGAAAAATTAGTGAAAGACGCAAAATTAGATATTGTACGCTCATTACAGTTTTTACCAACAAAAGCATCTCAATGGAAAAGAAAATCGATTATCGGATCTGGATTAATCGGAAAAGGAGTTCCTGAGTTATGGGAATTGGTCCAAGATTATTTTACATTTATTAATGAAAACGATTATTATCGTTCAAATAGAGAAAATCAGCAACTAAAACAAGCTGAGCGATACACTATTGATTTGATTAATCAACATTATTTAAAAGCTTTAAAAGCTCATCCAATTGAAGTAAACAAACACATTTCTGCCTTTGAAATGGCTAAAGATTGGCTAAACAATCATTCAGTTGAAATGACTATAAAATAAAAAAAGACAATCGTAATGATTGTCTTTTTTGCTCCTCCTCTTGGGCT
>NZ_CALGVK010000060.1:0-18680 GCF_937930195.1 uncultured Empedobacter sp. | reverse complement strand
ATTTTGGATACTGAAAAGTTGACAATTGATTCTGTTTTATTAGCAAATGGACAAAAAACAACGTATAAATTAGGCGAAAAAGATTCGATCAAAGGTCAAGCATTACTTATTGATGTCACACCAAATGATACGATTGTACAAGTTTTTTATAAAACATCACCTGATGCAAATGCATTACAATGGTTAAGTCCGCAACAAACACACGATAAAAAACATCCTTTTTTATTGTCGCAAGGTCAAGCCATTTTAACACGTTCTTGGATTCCTATTCAAGATACGCCAAGTGTTCGTCTTACGTATGATGCAAAAGTAAAAACGCCAAAAGATTTATTGCCTTTAATGAGTGCAATTAATCCAAAAGAAAAAAATGCGGAAGGAGTTTATACCTTCAAAATGCCACAAGCAATTGCACCTTATTTGATTGCTTTAGCTGTTGGAGATGTGCAATATCAACCAATTGATAACAGAACAGGTGTTTATGCAGAACCAGGATTATTGAAAGCTGCTGCTTGGGAATTTGCTGAAATGGGAAATATGGTTACGGCTGCCGAAAAATTGTACGGAAAATATCCGTGGGAACAGTTTGACGTATTGGTTTTACCACCATCGTTTCCTTTTGGAGGAATGGAAAATCCACGTTTAACGTTTGCAACGCCAACTGCAATTGTAGGAGATCGCTCGATGACGAATTTAATTGCACACGAATTGGCACATTCTTGGTCAGGAAATTTGGTAACAAATTCTACTTGGGATGATTTCTGGGTAAATGAAGGATTTACGGTTTATTTTGAACGTCGAATTATGGAAGAATTAGAAGGAAAAGATTATGCAGATATGATTTCGGTAATCGGGTTTCAAGATTTAGAAACTTCTATGAAAAATATCCCAGAAAAATATACTTCTTTAAAAGTGAACATGACGGGAGCAAACCCTGATGATGCTTTTTCTGATGTTCCGTACGATAAAGGTTATTTGTTCTTAAAAATGTTAGAAGATAAATATGGACGTGAAAAATTTGATCAATTCTTGAATCAATATTTTTCTTCGCATGCTTTCCAAACCATGACAACAGAAAAATTTGTCGATTATTTGAAAGCTAATTTAACAAATGGCGAAGATTCTTTTGTTCAAGAATGGATTTACAATACAGGTTGGCCGAAAGATTTAAAAAAACCGACTTCAAAACTATTTGATTTAGCTGAAGCACAATTACAACAAAATATCACTAACGGAAGAAATAAAGTAGCACCTAAAAAAGTTGAGATTTCTACAAAATCAACAAACGAATGGGTACATTTTATTCGTCAAATCGATACAGCTAAAAATACAAAAGAAGATTTAGCTTATTTGGATGAGATATATAATTTTACAGCTTCTAAAAATCCTGAAATTCAAACCGCTTGGTATGAAAAAGCATTTTTGTTGCATTACGATAAAGTGAATGCCAATGCGAAAGATTTCTTGGTAAATGTCGGAAGACGTAAATTCTTAGAACCTTTGTATTTAGCTCTTAAAGAATCTAATCAAACAGATTTTGCGAAAAATATTTACAAAGATGCACGTCCAAATTACCATTTCGTTGCGCGTCAAACGATTGATACAATGTTAAACTACAAACCATAAACTATGGCAATTGTAGCATATACAGATGGTTCTTCGTTGGGAAATCCAGGCCCAGGAGGATTTGGTTGTATTTTATTAGAAACTGAGAAAAAAATTAAAAAAGAAATTTCTCAAGGTTTTCGATTAACGACAAATAATCGAATGGAATTATTAGCTGTGATTACCGCTTTAGAAACGTTAAAATTTACCAATACGGAGATTACGATTATAACCGATTCTAAATATGTCGTTGATGCAGTAGAAAAACGTTGGGTTTTTGGTTGGGTACAAAAGAATTTTAAAGGAAAAAAGAATTCAGATTTGTGGCGACGTTTTTTGGATGTGTACAAAATTCATCGTGTCAAATTTCAATGGATAAAAGGTCATGCTGGACATCATTGGAACGAGGAAGCAGATAAATTGGCTGTTGCTGCGGCAAATGATTCAGCCAATTTTAAGGTAGATTCTTTCTTTGAAATTCATCAAAACGAAGAATAATTTTCTACTTTTGTAAGACAGAGAGAAAGATGAAAATGAAGATGTTGTGGAGATTTTTTTGCTACTTTTAATAACAGTTTATAGTTGTTCACCTCAAAAAGAAAATGGTGAAATGATCCACTTTAGTGGACGAATTGCCAATGCACAAACGGATAGTATTTACCTTTTATTGAATAATCGCGAAAAAGCATTTGCATTAGATTATGATGGAAATTTTTCGGATACACTTCAATTGGTAGATGAAGGCTATAAAATACTTTCAATTGATCGAGAAGAGTTTACAATTTACTTAGTTCCGGGAGATAGTCTGATTTTAGATGCAGATTTGAATCAAATTGAGAATCACTTTAAATTCTCAGGAAAAGGAAAAAATCGAAACAATTATTTAATTGAAAAAAGTTTTAAAACGGATAAGTTTTTGACTGATAATATAGAATTGTTTCAATTAACCCCTCCAGATTTTAAAAATCAAATCAAAAATTTTCATCAAAAAGTGTTTGAAGATTTAGAAAAATTGAAGGTGAACTCGTCATTTATTAGAACTGAGAAAACAAATCTGAATTACGATTTCATCAATTTATTGTATATGTACAAGGATTCTTATACGTACTACAATCCAGCATCGGAGCAATTACCCGTTAATTTTTTGTCCGAATTAGAGAAGATTGATTTGGATAATGACGAAGATTATAAAACTTATCAGAGTTATCGCAACATTGTTTTGACGAGTTTACAAGAAAAATTGTATCAAGGATTTTCTGCAGATAGTTTGTTAGAAAACATAAAAAGTCCATCCATCAAAAAAGGATTTATTAATTCATTAATCTACGAACTTGACCCAAATGATCCGAATAGCGAAGCAATTTATCAGGCAATAAAAAAACATTGTAACTATCAACCTTGGTTAGATGAAGCTTCAAAACGTATGAAAAAAATTAGTTAAAACGTTTTAATAATTGTTTTCAAAAAAAAAATAAACGTATTTTATTGTTTTGATATATAGTGTTTTACAATTGAATTACGTTTTCCCTCATTTTATAAAGCAACCTTTTCTACATATTTTATATAACAAATCTAACAAATAATGTCAAAGCCTAAGAGGATTCATAAGACTTACAAAAAGTCTGTATTTAGCAAAATGAAAATAAAACCTATTAATTTATTGCTTTTTATAGCAATTGTATGTTTTATTATTGTTTTAGTTTTTTTTAAATAGTTGAAACTTTTTAAAACTCTCTACTTTCTTAACCTATCAATTATTTCTTAACTTCGTCTGAAATACGCCTAAAAATGACAAAAGCTGAAGCAAGAAAATACTATCGATCGTTGAGAAAATCTTTCTCAAAAGAAGAAGTAAATAAGTTGAGCGAACAAATTTTTGAGTATATCAAAACCTTCGATTTTTCTGGATCTAAGTCGTTTCATCTTTTTTTACCCATCGAAAAAAACAACGAAATCAATACTTATCCAATTATTGATTGGTTATTTCAGCAGGATAAAGATGTAATTTTACCTTTGGTTGTTGGTGATGATATGTTGAATTGTAAGGTTGAAAAAGATGTTGAAACTAAATTAAACTCACTTCAAATTCCAGAACCAGTTCAATATACAGAAGTCGATGCTTTTACGATTGATGTCGTTTTTATTCCAATGTTTGTTGCAGATAAAAATGGGAATCGAGTTGGATATGGAGGAGGATATTACGATAAGTTCTTAGCAAGATGTAGACCTGATTCCAAAAAAATAGGCCTAACTTATTTTAGACCTATTGAAATTATTGAAGACGCTTATTCTGGCGATTTTCCACTTGATTTTTGTATTACTCCCGAAGGAATTGAATCTTTCTGAATCGAGTCTTTTTTATCATTTAAAGTTCTAAAATAGAATTTAAATTCTCGTTTAAATTGGATAGGCTTCTGTTTTATCACAAAAATTCCTGTACGATTATTGGTTTCGATTAATTTTTTGTTCGAGTTAAAATAATTCACTGAATAAGCAATTCTTTTCACAGAATCTGGCGTAACAGAGTCTTGAGGTAGAATTGCAAACTTAGAAACAGAAGTTATCGTTACTTTTTTATCGGCTAAATCTCTTAGTAATGCATAAATTTCTGTTGTATCTTTTTGCGGGAAATAAGACAATAATTGATCTCTTAACAAACTGTCAACAACGGTGTCGCTTGTATTAGAAGCCAGTGCCGAAAGTTCGTAAAACTCACGTAATTTCTGTTTTGCAATAAAATTTACAGCTTCAACAGAATCCATTTTACTGCTCACAGTAGAAGCTTCGTTTTTGTAACCTTTTATCGCTTCTGGGTTGTAATCACCTTTATATTTATCGTCTTTACACGAAAATATAATCCAAACACTCATTAGCAAAATAATGCTAAAATGAACTACTTTACTTATCGTTCTCATCTTGCTGGATTTTAAATTTTAATTTAACAATTTTACCTTTTTTACTTTCTGATTCGATTAAAGAAAAGTTCTTTAACGAAGTCGTAGGCATTGTAACCAAATTGATATACTGTTGTTTCGAAAGAATTTCTACACCGAAAAAATCATTATCATATACTTGATAAATCAACGCATTATCAGAAATCATCTGGTTTAATTTAGAAATTCGCTGTTTTAAATCTTTTGCTGAATTCGAATAATAATACAGCATAATTTTATAATCATCAGGTTCTAATAATAACTTTTCGGGTTGATTATATTGATGTAAATTAACCTTAAACGTATCTTGTTTATAATAAGGTGAAGTCACAAACATTTTGATTGTATCTTTTTGAGATTCGAATTTAATACAACCTGTTTTTGTTGATAGATACAAGGGCGTAAATCCTTCTCTTATAATTGTCACTTCGACAGAGTTATTGATGGTTGTTTGCCTATCCGAATCAACAAAACAAAATTCATATTCGCGTTGTCCAAAAAATGAATAATAAACAGCCACACCAATACCACATAACAAAAGAATTACAGAAGCTATAATTGAAATCAGTTTTAGTTTTGGTTTCTTCTCAATAGCTTGTATTGGACTTAATTCTTTTTCAGCTTGTTGTTTAACTTGTTGTTGTGTATCTTTTTCTACTTCGTCCGAAGGAATATTTTCTTGGGATAAATTTTCGATTTCTTCTGTATCAATCAGTATTTCCTCTGTTTTATGAGTTCCAAAATGTTCGTTCTTTTGAATTTGAACAAAATGCGCCCAATTCTTGAATCCACAATATTGCGCCAAAAGATTGAGCATATCAATACGTGGAAGCTTCTTGAAATCTGACTTAAAATAAGTATAAAACCACTTTTCACTTACAGTTGATCGGGTTTTATTGAATAAGTCATCTTGGAAAGTCGTAATTTCTTGACCTTTCCAATCAGAGATATTTTCGGATTGAGCAGAATTATCTTCTAAAAATCGAGTTGCAATCGTTTTTTTTAGAATTTCGAAAATTTCTATATCTGTAAATTTGCTCAAAAATTAAAATTTAAAAGATTGGTTTTTAGTAACTTGTAAAATAAAATATATTTTACAAATCTTGTTTTAATACAAGTACAAATAAAATAATTTTTTTGATATGATTCGTCGAATTTCTTTATTAATGACTTGTTAAATGATTTTTTCTATTGTAAAACATTTGTTGAATTTTTATTTGATCGATTACAATTGTCTTACAAGCATCTTGCATGAAAAAAACGTTGATTTGAGATTAACTTTGGTTCAACAAAATGATACAACATATCATTTCAATCTAAAATCAATTAAAACATTTAAAAAATTAAAGTTATGAAAAAATTAGCATTAAACGTAATTGTATTAGGAGTATTCGGGACTGCGGTGGGTTTATCTTCTTGTCATTTGTTTGGATCGAAAGAAATAAAAACAGAAACTGATGTGAAAAATGATACCATTACAACATTAGAAGATTCAATTAAAGTTGATACAATTGGAAAAGATTCAGTTGTGATTAATGATTCTATAAAAGTTGAAACAACTACAACTACAACAACTGAGAAAAAATAATTTGCAGAATAAATTAAATAAAAATCAAATGAAAAAATTAGCGTTATTTGCGTTTGCAGCATTCACTTTTACTGCAATTTCTTGTAAAAAAGAAGCTTTTCGGCCAGAAGTTACTACACCAGAAAATGTAGATTCATCAATAATCGAAGTACCGTCTGCCGATTCTGTAGAAGGAGTTACTGTAGATTCTTCAAAAACTGTGAATAAAACAGAAGTTTCTAAAGATTCTGTCTTGAAGTGAAACTCGTAGACTTAATATAAAAAAATCCGCTACATTGAGCGGATTTTTTTTATAACGTTAGATTCTAAGATTCTTTTAATGATTTAATGTCAATCACAAAGCGATATTTGACATCAGACTTCATCATACGTTCGTAAGCGGTATTAATATTTTGAATATCGATCATTTCTACATCCGAAACAATGTTATGTTCACCGCAAAAATCTAACATTTCTTGTGTTTCTTTGATTCCGCCAATTAATGAACCCGTTAAATTACGACGTTTCATAATTAATAATCCACCATGAACTGCATCCAAAGGTTCTATCGCACCTACCATACACATTGTTTTGTCAAGCTTAAGTAAAGCTAAATATGGATTGACATCATGTTTCACCGGTATTGTATTCAATAAGAAATCAAAGGTATTTCGCTGTGCTTTCATTTGGTCAGCATCTTTTGAAATAAGAACTTCATCTGCGCCTAATTTTTTTGCATCTTCCCCTTTTGATTCAGAAGTGGTAATCATCACTACATGAGCACCCATTGCTTTAGCAAATTTAACCCCCATGTGACCTAAACCTCCAAGTCCAACTACACCAACTTTATCGCCAGCTTTTACATTCCAATGACGCAAAGGCGACCAAGTTGTAATACCAGCACACAATAAGGGTGCAGCAGCTTTTACATCAATATTTTCTGGGACATGAAGAACAAAGTTTTCTTCTACCACAATGTTTTCTGAATAACCTCCGTAGGTAATTCCACCATGTTTAGAATTTTTAGAATTGTACGTACCTGTTGATCCATTTTCACAATATTGTTCTAAACCTTCGTCACAAGGATGACAATGTTGACAAGATTCAACCATACAACCAACTCCAACTAAATCTCCAACTTTGAATTTGGTTACTTCAGAACCGATTTCTTTGACACGACCAATAATTTCGTGACCAGGAACAACGGGATAATTTGGTTTTCCCCAATCCCCTTTTACTGTATGAATATCGCTGTGACAAACACCACAATAATCAATATCTATAAAAACATCTTTTGGAGATAATGTGCGACGTTCTATTGTGTGTGGTCCTAATGCATCTGTTTCGTTAAATGCTGCGTATGCTTTTGTGTTCATTTTGTACTTATTAAAGGTTATTTAATATTTCTCTTTGTTTATCTATAGAATAATGTGATTTACAATCTAAATTAAGCATTGAATTATTATATCGAGTTGAATAATTACTCAAATCAGAACAATTCGATAGTATTTCAAATTCTTTATTTTTAGTATTGAATATAATTCCTTTATAATCGTTAGGATTAAGAGTGATAATTCCTTCCTTTACAAGATTTATATAATTTTCGGAATATTCTTCTTTAGAATCAGTTGTATTAATCATGGTCGAAGCAATTGCTCCTGCCATTCCAAACATCATTAAATAACCATTATTCTGTTGAGATCTTGGTAATTCCATATATAAATGATGATCTGAACCTGCTTTTACTCTTACATAAGCAAAATTAGGAATTTCTTTTGCCAACAAAATCTTTTTCTCCTTAGCTATCTTTTTAATTTCTTTTACGTTAAAATAAATATCCCCATTTTTAACAATTGCGAAATAATCTCGTTGTTGATATTCAGGAAATTTCCCGTTTTTATCATAAAAGTTTACTAAATCTGCTGACTGTTCAAACAAATCAGCATAAAGATTTGGTTTCATCTCAAATAATCTATCTTCTGTCTTTTTCGAAATAAAATCATCCTTTGTTAAATATAAACCATCGGGATAAGAGAATTCTTTTTGGTTAAAAACGCCTTTAATTTGCGGAATATTCTTTGAGTAATCTTCATTATCAAAGATTAATTTAAAATCTTTTAGTCGAACAATTGCGAACGTATTTTTAGATAAATCTGTTTTAAATTGAATTCCTTTTCCATCATTAATATAGCTTACGTCCCTAATCTCAAAAGTATTATTCGTTTGATTTGAAATTATTTTCGCTTTAGAAATATATTGTCCAAAAGAAAAGGTTGAACATAAGATAAGTAGAGTAAATAATTTTTTCATTCGATTATATTTTGGATAAAATTAAAAAATCCACCTGAATAATCAGATGGATTTTTGAGTTATTAAATTGATTTTATTACTTCAATTTTTTGATTCCCATGTTCCACAATGTGAATGCATATTTATCAGCTGTTTCGTTAATTACAACTTCTGTCGAACGACCTGCTCCGTGACCAGCTTTAGTTTCAATTCTGATTAATACAGGATTATCACAAGCTTGTTTCTTTTGTAATTCTGCTGCAAATTTATATGAATGCGCAGGAACTACACGGTCATCGTGATCTCCAGTCGTAACCAGAGTTGCGGGATAACATGTTCCTTCTTTAACATTGTGAACAGGTGAATATGCTTTCAGATAATCAAACATCTCTTTGCTATCATCAGCAGTTCCGTAATCATATCCCCAACCTGCTCCAGCAGTAAATGTGTGGTAACGCAACATATCTAAAACTCCAACAGCAGGCAAAGCAACTTTAGCAATTTTAGGATTTATGGTTTCTGTAGCTCCAACCAATAAACCTCCGTTAGATCCCCCTGATAATGCAGTGTAATCTGGCGACGTATAATTGTTTGTTTGTAAATATTCGGCAGCAGCGATAAAATCGTTAAAAACATTCAATTTATTGAACTGACGTCCACCATCGTGCCATTTTTTACCATATTCTCCACCTCCGCGTAAATTTGGAACAGCATAAATACCGCCATTTTCAATCCAAGCAGCAGTTGCAGGACTAAAACCAGGTGTTAAACTAATATTGAAGCCACCATATCCATAAACGATTGTTGGGTTTTTACCATTTTTCTTTAATCCTTTCTTGTATGTAATAATCATCGGAACTTTTGTGCCATCTTTTGACGCATAGAATACTTGTTCCGAAATATAATCATCCGAATTAAATTTTACATTTGGTTTGATGTAAACATCAGAAGAACCTGTTTCTACATTAAATTTATAACTTGTTGATGGTGTGATATAATTTGAGAAACCGAAATAAATTTCTTTCTCTGTTTTTTTTCCTCCAAATCCTGATGCAGTACCAACTCCAGGTAATGTAATTTGACGAACTTTAGTTCCATCATATTTATATTGTTCAACAACAGAAATAGCATCTTTTAAGTATTTCGCAAATAAATACCCTCCTCCTGTAGAAACGGATAATACATTTTCTGTTTCAGGAATAACCGTTTGCCAAGCAGGCTCACTCAAATCTGAGATTGTAGCTTTTACAACCTTGTTGTTAGGTGCTTTATTATTTGTAAATAAATAGAACGTTTCTCCATCATTGTCGATTACAGAAGTATTTGTCTCAAAATTATTTACAATGTTTACAATTGGAGAATTGGTTGTTGATAAATCTTGATAGTACAACTCATTTCCTGTTGTCGAGTTTGCAGCTGTAATGATTAAGTAGCGTTCATCATCAGTCAAATAAGCACCAACGTAACGACGAGGCATTTCTGCTCCTCCAAAAATTAATTGATCTTTTTTCTGAGCTGTTCCTAATTTGTGGTAATATAATTTATGCTGATCTGTTTTTTCTGATAATTCAGATCCTTTTGGTTTATCATAAGAAGAATAATAGAAACCTTCGTTTCCTTTCCAAGCTGTACCAGAGAATTTAACATCAATCAAAGTTTCTCCAACTTGTGTTTTATCTTTCGCATTTAAAACAATCACTTTTCTCCAATCCGATCCACCTTCTGAAATAGAATAGGCAACTAAGCTTCCGTCTTTCGAAAAACTTACATCTGCTAAAGAAACAGAACCATCTTTTGAGAATTTATTTGGATCTAAGAAAACTTCTTCTGCTCCATTTTCTCCTAATTTACGGTACAAAACAGAATGCTGTTGCAAACCATCATTTTTATAATAGTAGGTATAATCACCTTCTTTGAAAGGCGTAGATATTTTTTCGTAATTCCAGATATCTGTCAACGATTTTTTCAATTGCGTGCGTAACGGAATCTCATTCAAATAAGCATAAGTCGCTTTATTTTGTTCAATCACCCATTTTTTTGTGTCATCAGACAAATCATCTTCTAACCAACGATATGGATCTTGTACTTCTTCTCCAAAATACGTGTCAACATGATTAATTTTTTTCGTGTCTGGGTATTTTTTTTTGTAACTCTGTGCATTCACTCCTACCATAAGGGCAACATTAAATAAAATAAAAGCAGTTTTTTTCATTTCTCTATATAATAGCTGTTTTGGTAAAGATAATAAAACCAAAAAGATAAATTGGTATTGAAAAAAATGATTTAAATTTGTGCAAAATCCTCACCTATTTTTAAATTTAAATGGATACTTAACTCTTCGCGGCAACTTTACGTTAAATTCATTTTGATTTAATTTTTTATCAATTATTTTTCATTCATAAAACCTAAAAAATGACTTTAGAAAAGTCTTTAACAGCTAAAATTAGGTCCGTTTTCTTGTTGATTAAGCAATCTTTTTCAAGCGAAAATTTAGATTTAACTGCAATTCCAATTCGTAGATCTGTATTCTTATTGGCTATTCCGATGATGTTCGAAATGGTGATGGAATCTGTTTTTGCCTTGGTTGATTTATATTTTGTAGGTCATTTAAAAGAAAGCGCTTTTGCGATACAAACAGTAGGACTAACCGAATCTTTATTAACAATAGTTTATTCGATTTCGATTGGAATAAGCATGGCTGCAACCGCTATTATTGCACGGAGAATTGGCGAGAAAAATCCTATAAAAGCATCTGAAAGTGCTTCGCAAGCAATTTTATTATCCATATTGATTACCATTTTATTAAGTGTTTTCGGATTTATTTATTCTAAAGATTTATTGATTTGGATGGGCTCTTCTGAAGAAGCAGCCGAATATGGTAAAAACTTTACCAAGATTATGATGGTGAGTTGTTTAAGTATTGTCCTTCTATTCTTAATAAATGGAATTTTTCGTGGTGCAGGAAATGCCGCAATTGCCATGAAAAGTTTATGGTTAGCAAACGGGATCAATATTATTTTGTGTCCAATTCTTGTTCGTGGTTGGTTCTTTTTTCCAGAAATGGGATTAGAAGGAGCAGCATTATCAACAGCAATCGGTAGAAGTTGTGGGGTTGTCTATCAACTGTATTATTTAAAGAAAAAAGACTCATTAATTCAAATCAAATGGTCTTATTTTGTGCCAAAATCTAATTTAATTATCAATATTTTACGAATTGCTATTCCTGCAATTGTTCAATATGTTATAGCAAGTTGTAGTTGGATAATTTTAGCACGGATTGTTGCACAAACAGGAGGAGAAATAGCTTCGTCAGGTTATCAAACTGCATTGCGATTAATGATGTTTTTTATGTTGCCTGCTTGGGGATTAAGTAATGCAGCAGCAACGTTGGTAGGACAAAATTTAGGAAATAGAGATCCCGAAAAAGCAGAAAAATCGGTTTTAATGACCATGAAATTTAATATTATTTATATGCTAATAATAAGCATAGTTTTTTATGGTTTGAGCAATTATTTAGTTTCAATATTTACAACAGAAGAGTCTATTAAACTTGTTGCAAAGGAAGGAATGTATATTTTGGCAAGTGGTTTTCTTTTGTATGGAATTGGAATGGTGATGATGAATGCGTTTAACGGTGCTGGTGATACGATGACGCCAACCATTATTAATTTTGTTGGATTTTGGTTGTTTCAAATTCCATTAGCGTATATATTGTCTTACCATTTCGATTTGAGAGAAGAAGGTGTTTTTATAGCAATTCCTGTTGCTGAAACATTTATTGCAATTTTAGCATTTATACTTTTTAAACGAGGGAAATGGAAATTGAAAATAGTATAAAAAAAAATCGCTCAAATGAGCGATTTTTTTATGTTTTTATCCTTTAAATGTATAATATCTTGCACCTTTCAAATCGGGAATTTCAGTTTCAATGCGGTCTAAAGCGAACCCTTTTGAAGCATTAATTGAAGTTTTCTGATTTTTATTATGCAAATCCTCGTATTGTTCAAATGAAATAGCTTCTCTTTGATTCAAATAATTAAACAAATCAACTTTATTCATTACATCTTTCCAACCTTCCCCAATTTTTCCTTGGAAAACTTTAGATTTTGAACCAGAACCGTAAGAAATAAAACCTACTGTTTTTCCTGTTAAATCTTCATTGTTATCAGTACTAACTTGTAAAGCCGATAAAAATGCAGTGAAAATTGAAGCAGTATACATATTTCCGATCTCAGAAGAAGCACGTTGAGTTGGCTCTACTTTTTCTTTGATTAACGCTTTATATTCATCCGATTTTGAAATTATTTTTAAATTATCATTCGAATTATCTTGACCATTTTCTAAAGCAAAAACATCCGAAAACATTCTTTTTCCTTGAAATGCATAAGGTAAATGAAAGGCAATATATCGCCAGTTTTCATACAATTTTCCTTCAACATTTGTTTGATCTTTAAAATTAAAATAGGCTTCTCTTACTCTGTTTTTATAACATTCGTTAGAATATTGACCGTCAAAAACAGGTTCATCAGAGAAAATCTCAATTTCAGATTTTGTTGTTTCTAATGCATTTAAAATATTTCTATTCGAAGTCGCTTGATGAGGTTTAAAGAAATCGAAAACAGATTCCATTCCAATTCCCCAATTATTATCAAATGCGATCAAATCAGGTTGATTCGAAATCAACATTGCAACAGCACCAGCGCCTTGTGTATATTCTCCTGTCGATTCTAATCCATACTTTGCATAATCTGCCGCGATAACAATTGCTTTTTTAGCTGGATTTACTCGAACATAGTCAATAGAATTGTGTAAAGCATCAACGCCTCCAACACAAGCAAACGTCATATCTACAACATCTGTGTGTTTGAAAGGTCGTTCTCCAAATTGATTTTCTAAAACAGATTCTACTAACTGAACGGCATAAGTAGCCGTTGGTTTAGCACCATCCAATGCACTTTCTGTTCCTAAATAAATTCGTCCAATTTCGTTCGGATTGATGTTAAAATTAATAATTAATTTCAATAAAGCGTTTGCAGTAATAGTTGCAGTATCTTCATGAACATCTAAAATAGCCATTTTCTTTAAACCTAATCCAATTTCAAGTTTATCAGGATCAATATTGCGTTGAATTGCCAAATCTTTAATTGGTAAATATATATGCGGAACGTAGATAGAAGCCGCTTCTATTCCATACTTCATTTTCGTTGATTTTTAAGCGAACTTCAAAGTTAAGGCTATTTTGTTTTTATTTATATATGAAATAAATCTTCATTTTTAAACAATCTTGGATGATTATAAATTATGCAAAAAACAATGCTCCTTTTTGGAGAATTTCTTAAATTTAAGGTTTTATAATTTAAAATGGCTCGTACTTTTTACAAATCAATCAAGAATTCTATCAAATATTGGTGGATTTTATTAATCATAGGATTATTATTTGTTGGATTAGGAATTTACACTTTTGTCTCTCCTGTAGCTTCTTATGTTGCACTTTCAGTGTTTTTTGCTGTATCATTTTTATTCTCTGGAATTTCTGAAATTGTTTTTTCACTTTCTAATAAGGATGAAATAGATAGTTGGGGTTGGACATTAGCTTTTGGAATTATCACTGCTATTGTAGGATTTATGTTAGTGATTAATCCTATTCTAAGTTTAGAAGTTTTTGCATTTTATGTAGGATTCTTAGTGCTATTCCGTTCAATTTCGGGAATTAGTTATGCTTTTGAACTTAAAAACTATGGTGTTAAAGATTGGGGATTCTCTTTATTTTTCGCAATTATTGGATTAATTATTTCGATTATATTAATTTCAAATCCACAATTAGCAGGATTAACAGCTGTTATATGGCTTGGTTTAGCTATCATTTCATCAGGTATATTTGCAATTTTTATTTCATTTCAATTGAAAAGAGTTAAAAATTTACCAAATACAATTTCAGATGATTTGAGAAAACGATATGAAGATATCAGAAAGGAAATCGAAGATTTCAGAAATCATTAAAATCGAAACTTACGAAAATAAATCCTAAAGCAATTTTTCCTATTGATAGCAAAGCATTTTTTTCATATTAAAGTAAATATAATAAACGATTACAATATCGGTGCTAATAACCTACAAACCGAAGCAAATGCACGATTATACCATGGTTTGTTTTCCCATTTTTCGATGTTTAATAATTCTGAATTATTTCGATCTATTTCAAAATTCGTATTCATTTCATTCAATAAAGTATCATTTTCAATAATTGAAGTAATTTCAAAGTTGATCATAAAACTTCTAAAATCTAAATTTACAGTTCCAATAAAAGCCAATTTATCATCAACAGTAATTGTTTTTGAGTGAATAAATCCTTTTTCATAGAGATAAACTTTTACACCTCTCTTCATTAGAGGTTTTAGGAACGACAATGAAGCTTGTTGTACGATGATAGAATCGCCTTTTTTAGGAATAATCAATTCGACTTCTACACCAGCAGAAACCGCAATCATCAAGGCTGTTTTAAATTCATCGCTTGGAATAAAATAAGGCGTGCACAATTGTACTTTTTTTTGTGCTAAGGTAATCGCCAAAATCATGGCTTCCATTGCCGAATGTACGTCACTACCTGGCGAAGAAAGACCATAACTTACAGTCGCCATATCGTCAAAATTCGTGTTTTTTGAATCGAAAAAATAATTGGGGTCAGAAATATTAAATTTATTTCCTTCTGTCATCATCCAATTTAAGTAAAAATGCAATTGCAAATTATTAATCGCTTCACCTTCTATCATAACGGATGTGTCACGCCAATAAACTTCGTTATTCGGACTTTTTTCTCCATTCTGATTGATGTATTTATCACTAATATTAATGCCACCAATAAATGCTTTTTGACCATCTACAATCAAAATTTTTCTATGATTACGATAGTTTGAATTGGCTAAAGACGAAAAACGAACAGGAAGAAACGTTTGATATTCAATTCCAGTTCCTTCAAATCTTTTTTGATGTTTATTTAATTTTGGAGAACCAAAATCATCTGTGGTTAGACGTATTTCAACACCTTCTTTTGCTTTTTTTTCTAAAATGGAGATAATTTCATTACCAATTTTATCTTCATCAAAAATATAATATTCGAGATGAATATGATGCTTTGCAGATTTTAGTGCTTCAATAAATAAAGGAAATTTTTCTTCTCCGTTTATCAATAATTTCACTTTATTTTTGGTTGATGGAGGAGCAACTCGCGCATTATTTAGATAACGATAAACCTGAGAAAGAGAACCTATTTTGTCTTTAACTCGTATCAAATCTTCTTGGATAATTTTATCCATTTCTTGCCATTTTTCTCCAATAATTTTTTGATGACTTTTATCTATACGTTTAAAATATAAATCTTTTTTAAATTTTTGACCAAAGAAAAAGTAAATGATGAATCCAATTACGGGAAGAAAAACAATCACTAATATCCAAGCAATTGTTTTTGTTGGATTTCTGTTTTCAATTAAAATGGTAATAATAACTATGACATATAAAAAAGATAATGGAATCCAATACCAATCTTTGATAAAGCTCCAAACTTGAAAAATAGTTGTTGACCAATCCATTTTATTAGCAGTTAGAAATTTTTTATAAAAATAACTCAATAAAAATCAATTGTTTTGAATAAATTTAAAAAAATAAATAAATTTATTTTGGAAATAAGAAATAAACCTTCTTATATTTGCATTCCAAAATGAGCGGTGCCTTAGCTCAGTTGGTAGAGCAAAGGACTGAAAATCCTTGTGTCCCTGGTTCGATTCCTGGAGGCACCACATTTTAAAACCTCAAGCGTATGTTTGGGGTTTTTTTTTTGACAAAGGAAACAATTTATTAATGGAATATTTTGAATATGTATATCGAAATATTCAGTAAATTGCATAAAAGATGGAAATAGGAAAAAGACCTTGGGGTACTTACTATGTATTAGAAGATACCGAGATATATAAATTAAAACGCATAGAAGTAAATGTTGGTGGACGTTTGTCTTACCAATACCATAATCATCGTGCCGAAGTTTGGACAATTGTTCAAGGAAAAGCTTTGGTGACGCTTGATGATAAAGAATATGAATATAATGCTGGCGAAGTGGTGGTTATTCCATTGAAAGCAAAGCATCGTATTCAAAACATCGGAAATGAGGTCTTGATTTTCATCGAAGTACAACATGGTACATATTTTGGGGAAGAGGACATAATTCGAATTGAAGATGATTATAATCGTTCCAGCGAAGACTAAACAATAACTTAAGAAACTAAACTAAAAACATACTATGAAAATAGGAATTACATTTAGTGCATTTGATTTGCTCCATGCTGGGCATATCAAAATGTTAGAAGATGCAAAACAACATTGTGATTATTTGATTGTAGGTTTACAGACGGATCCGACATTGGATCGTCCTGAAAAAAACAAACCAACACAAACTGTTGTAGAACGCTACATTCAATTAAAAGGATGCAAATTCGTAGATGAAATTGTGCCTTATGCGACAGAACAAGATTTGGAAGATGTTTTACGTTCTTTCAAGATTGATGTTCGCATTTTGGGAGTAGAGTATCAAGATAAAAACTTCACAGGAAGAAAATATTGTGAAGAAAAAGGAATTGAATTGTATTATAACTCAAGAGATCACCGTTTCTCAAGTTCTGGATTAAGAAAAGTAGTGGCGGAAAAAGAGCTTTTAAAAGTTGTAAAGTAAGAAAATTAGTAGGGTTAGAGTTTATCTAACCTTTTTTTTGTACAAAACTTTATCAATCAAAAAATTAATACAAAAAATAAAATGAAAAATTATACCTTTGCAGAATGTCAAATATAGTTGCAATTGTAGGAAGACCAAACGTTGGTAAATCTACATTCTTCAATCGATTGATCCAAAAAAGACAAGCTATCGTGGATGACACTTCTGGTGTTACTCGTGATCGTCATTATGGAAAATCGGATTGGAATGGGAAAGAGTTTACCGTAATCGATACCGGAGGGTATGTCGTTGGTTCGGATGATACCTTTGAAGAAGAGATCCGCAAGCAAGTTGAATTAGCTATTGATGAAGCAAATGTAATTTTGTTCATGGTAGACAATCAAGTTGGATTAACGGATATGGATAAGGAAGTTGGCAACCTTTTAAGACGCACTAAGAAGCCTACATTCTTAGTTGTGAATAAGGTCGATACCAACAAAAATTTAGACGATTCTTATGAGTTTTATAACTTAGGATTCGAAAAAATGTACACAATCGCTGCCATGACTGGTAGTGGAACAGGTGAATTGTTAGATGATGTAGTGGATACTTTTAAAGAAGAAGTACACGTAGATCCATTTGAAGGTTTACCTAAAATTACAATCGTAGGTCGTCCAAATGCTGGAAAATCTACATTAATCAATGCATTATTAGGTGAAGAACGTAATATTGTAACTGATATCGCAGGAACAACACGTGATTCTATCGAAACATTGTACAATAAATTTGGACATGAATTTGTTTTGGTGGATACTGCAGGGATGCGTAAAAAAGGAAAAGTTAGCGAAGATTTAGAATTTTATTCTGTGATGCGTTCGGTTCGTGCAATCGAAGAATGTGATGTTTGTGTATTAGTAATTGATGCAGAACGTGGGATTGAAGCACAAGATTTAAATATTCTTTATTTAGCAGAACGTAATAGAAAAGGTGTCGTTATTTTGATTAACAAATGGGATTTGTTAGAAAAAGAAACCAATACCATGAAAGAATACAAAGAAGCTATTCTAAGACGTATTGCACCATTTACAGATGTTCCTGTATTGTTTATCTCAGCTTTAACAAAGCAACGTGTTTTAAAAGCTGTAGATACATTTGTCGAAGTTTATGAGAACCGTAGTCGCCGTATTAAAACAAGTAAGTTAAACGAAACATTGTTACCGATTATCGAGATTACACCTCCACCTGCAGTAAAAGGAAAATACATCAAAATTAAATATGTAACGCAATTGCCTACAAAAACGCCTCAATTTGCGTTTTTCTGTAACTTGCCACAATATATTAGAGATCCTTACAAACGATTTATCGAAAATCAATTGAGAAGAGAATTTAATTTTGAAGGTGTTCCGATCGAAGTTTACTTCAGAAAGAAATAATAAAAATCCAAAAAGTCCATTTACAATTTGTAAATGGACTTTCTTATTGATAACAATAGAATTTAACATTCATAAAAAAAGCTCAACGTTTGTCGCTGAGCATTTTTGTGACCGAGACAGGATTCAAACCTGTAACCTCTTGAGCCGTAATCAAGTGC
>NZ_CALGVK010000059.1:0-5186 GCF_937930195.1 uncultured Empedobacter sp. | reverse complement strand
CACCAGACATTTTAAGTGTTTTTCCATCCATTAAAGCTGCACTCAATCTTATTTTACCATCAGATTGTATTTGAGACCCTAATCCTGCATTAAATAACGGATCATCTTCTAATAAACTGACTGTATAAACGACTGTTTCTGTAGCGGTATGAGTGGTTAAATAATCATAGCCTTTTTGAACTATTTTAATTAATGCATTTTGTTTTTGAAATTTGGTTTCAGGATCTGTCAATGATTCGGAAAAGAAACCACCGTGAATAATTAACTTCATAGTTATTGATTGTTGTATTGAGAATCTTTGATTGAAATTTTATTTTGATCAAGATGAAAAACGTCATTCCGCGTCATCACATGGCAAATAATATGACTGATCGAAATCGGATACCCAATCTCAATTTGAGAAAGACTGGTGTCTAAAATTTCTCGTCCATCAACCAGTATGATAGATCCAGAACCTATTGCTGTCATTTTGTTGTTATTTTCGCTAATGATTAACCCTGTATCTTCACTTAGACCAATCCCAATTTTCATTGGATTTCCAGTTACAGCTTGAAATAAACGTCCAATTCTTCCTCTTTGAATAAAATGTGTGTCCACTAAAATGGAATCAATTAATCCAAGACCGCTATTCATTTCTACAGCTCCTTTCAGTAATGCGTCTGAACTCACTCCTTGATAAATCATGCTGGAAGAAACAGCCGCAGCACCAGCAGAAGTACCTGCGTAAATAAATTCTTCATGGTAATATTTTTGAAGTAATTTTTGTTGAAAAGGGGTACCGCCTATGGTAGAAGTTAATCGGAGTTGATCGCCACCACTAAATAAAACAACATCCGCTTCGTCCAATCGTTTCAGTGATTCAGGATGAATAGCATCTAAACGTGTATTGATGTCTAAATGTTCAACATTGTGTGCGTCCAAAAGACTGAAAGCTTTAATATACGACTCAGCTGCAATTTTAGGCGTTTGTGAAGCTGTTGTAATAATCTCAATTCGCGAATTTTCTTTATGTTTAGATTCTTCTATAATTTTTTTTAGAATACCATTTTGATAAAAGAAATCATTCAGTACTTCTTGTTTTGGTAAATGAGGTGGAATGTTCTCAGCTGTATTAATACCACCACCAACAATTATTAATTTTCCTTTAATACTCATCATTATTGATTTTATAACTTCAATTTAATTAATATTAACTGGACAAGAGGAGAATAAACCTTAAAATAATGGTAAAATAGTGTTAATAAGGGAAAAAGGTCTAGTTCTTGTAATCATTTACTAAATTTTTTAACACTTACCACATATGAAAATAGAAAATATATCGATTTTAAAAGGACCAAATTTTTGGAGTATTAAAAGAGAAAAACTAATCCAAATGCGATTGAATTTAGGTCGTTTAGAACAATTTCCAACGAATAAGATTGATGGATTTGCAGAACGTATACAATCATGGTTACCTACAATGTACTCGCATCGTTGTTCTGAAGGGGTAGCTGGTGGTTTTTTTACTCGTGTAAAAGAAGGAACATGGATGGGGCATGTAATTGAGCATATCGCATTAGAAATACAAACCCTAGCAGGTATGAATACCGGCTTTGGCAGAACTCGCGAAACAAATACGCCAGGTACTTATAATGTTGTATTTGCTTATCAAGATGAGCAGGTAGGGATATATGCAGCAAAAGCAGCTGTTAGAATTGCAGAAGCATTAATATCTAATTCGTCTTATTCCATTTTAGATGATATTAAAAATATGACTAAAATATGGAATTCAAATAAACTCGGTCCTTCTACACAAAGTATAATTAATGAAGCAGAAAACCGAAAAATACCATGGACACGATTAAATAATCATTCTTATAGCCAATTGTGATATGGTAAAAAGCAAGCTAGATTAGAAGCAACGATTACAGATAAAACCAACTATCTGGCTGTTGAGATTGCATGTGATAAATTTCGAACCAAACAATTATTAAAGGATGCATTTATTCCTATCGCTGATGGTGGTATAGGCGAAAATGAAGAAGATTTAAAAAAAATAATAGATGAAATAGGCTATCCAATTGTTATTAAACCATATAATTGTAATCACGGAAGAGGAGTAACCACCAATATAAATGAATATGAAACTGCTGAAAAAGCATTCCAGAATGCACGAGAATTTAGTCAAAAAATAATCGTAGAAAAATTTGTAAAAGGTTATGATTTTAGAATATTGGTCATCAATAAAAAAGTAGTTGCTGCGGCCAAACGAATACCTGCTCATATAATTGGAGATGGAAAACTTACGATAAAAGAATTAATTCAAATTGAAAATAACAATCCTAATAGAGGAGAAGGCCATGAACAAGTCTTAACAAAAATAAAAGTTGATCAACATACGATTTCATTATTAAAATCAAAAAACTACGATTTACAATCTATTCCAAAAAAGGATGAAATCATTTATCTAAAATCAACCGCTAACCTTAGTACAGGCGGAACATCAATTGATGTAACAGATGAACTTCATCCAGATAATATTCTTTTAGCCGAACGAATTGCTAAGGTTATTAATTTAGATATATGCGGAATAGATATTATTGCTTCCAATTTATCAGCATCTTTGTATTCATCCGGAGGAGTTGTAATTGAAGTAAATGCAGCGCCAGGTTTTAGAATGCATCTATCTCCAACAAAAGGGATTGCTCGAAATGTAGCTTCTTCGGTTGTAGATATGCTTTTCCCTCCTCAAAAATCCACCACTATTCCCATAATTGCAGTTACTGGCACCAACGGTAAAACTACGACTACACGACTAATCGCTCATTTATTTAAACAACATAAAAAAAATGTCGGTTATACAACTTCAGACGGTATTTATATACAAAATAAGCTGATGGAAAAAGGGGATACAACAGGACCGATTAGTGCACGAAAAATTCTAAATGATCCAACCATAGATATTGCAGTTTTAGAAACAGCAAGAGGAGGAATCCTTAGAGAAGGACTTGCATTTCGCACTTGCGATATAGGAATCATTACCAATATTACCGAAGATCATTTGGGGTTAAAGGATATTCATTCTTTAGAACAATTAGCGAGAGTAAAGTCTGTGGTAGTAGAAAGTGTTAAAAAAGAGGGCTGGGCCATTTTAAATGCTGAAGATCAGTATTCGATGAAGATTTCTAAAAAATTAGAATGTCAAATTGCGTATTTTTCTTTGGATGAAAAAAATATAGAGATTCAAAACAATATAAGAAATGGAAGTACAGTTGCATTTTATACAGAAGATGCCATTGTAATCCAAACCAAAACAGAACGAATATGTATTGCAGACGTAAGTAATATTCCATTGACGATGAATGGCAAAGCTGCATTTATGATTCAGAATGTGCTGGCAGCTGTATTGGCAGCGTATTTATCAGGTATAGATATTTCTACGATTAGAACAGCTTTGGAGACTTTTTTTCCAAGCCCAAAATTAACTCCTGGTAGAATGAATATTTTTCAATTTAAAGAGTTTAAAATTTTAATTGATTTCGCCCATAATCCTGCCGGATATATCGCTATAAAAGATTATCTATCGAATGTAAAAGCGAATAAAAAAATTGGTATTATTTCTGGGGTAGGCGATCGCAGAGATGAAGATATCCAATCTTGTGGAAGAATTGCTGCCGAAATGTTTGATTATATCATTATTAGACAAGAACGACACCTAAGAGGGCGAACAGAAAAAGAAATAATACAGTTGCTTGTAAAAGGGATCAACGAAGTTCAACAGGATTTTCCTTACGAAATCATACCCAACGAAATTGAAGCCATTGAACATACCATAAAAAAAGCCGAAAAAGGTGATTTTATTGTCGCATTAAGTGATGCTGTTTCTAACGCTATTGATGTCGTTCAATTTCATTTAGATAAAGATTCTTAATCATCTCATTTTAAGTTAATTAATAGTTGTCTTGAAAATGAAGTAATTTTATAAAGATCTACTTTTTAGATGATCGATTAAAGCCAAACGTTTTTAATCGCTCATCTTTTTTGTTAAGAATACTATTTTTTAGAACTTCTGCTGCAATCATAGAAAAAGTAATTCCATTTCCACCGTAGCCTAAAGCAAACAAAGTACGATCTCCCTTTTTCCAAGGACCTATATAAGGCAAACCGTCATCAGTAGAACTAAAAGTTCCGCACCAAGCCATCTCTGTTTTAAATTCAATTTCAGGATATAAATGCTTAAATTTTCGTTCCAGAACCTTGATTTTCGAACGAAGTAAATCATCTCGTTTTTCAGGATTTTGAAAATCTTCGTCTTCCCCTCCAACAATCAAACGATTATCTTTTGTTGTTCTCATATACAAATAAGGATCAGCTGTTTCCCAAATTAAACTACGGTTTGGCCATACCATTTTTTCATCAACAGGCGAGGAAATTATCGCATAAGTAGAAAGTAAATTCATCACTTTTTTAGGAAGAAACTGACCAGCCTCAAAACCAGTAGCCACAATTACATATCGACAAGAAATAATGTGCCCATGCTCTGTTAAAAGCTTACAGCCATTTTTTGATTCCTGTATATTTTCCACTTTTGTATGCGTATAGATTGTTAAGCTGTGTTTTTGTTGATGGTATTTTAGTAAGCTAATTGCAGCTTTGTAAGCATCCATTTGGGCAGAAGTATCATTCTGTAACGCAGCAATTCCATCTATATTTTGATATGTTTTTAATTGTTGTGCATCCAAATAGTTAATCGGTAATCCCACTTCTTTTCTAAGGGCAAACTCTCTGTCTAACAACTCTACACCCGCTTTATTACTTGCCAGCAAAACAGTCGGAACTCTTGTGAAATCAGCATCAATTTTGGTGTTTTTAAAAATATTTTCAATACTTGTAATGGATTGTAAACAATCGAAATAAGCATTTATAGCATGTTTTTCGGGAACTTTTTTAATTAATTCGCACAAAGGTGTATCAATTTCATATTGTAATTGAGCTGTACTTGCGGCAGAACTTCCTGTAGAAATTGTTCGTTTATCAATCAATGCGCATTCTATTCCAGCTTCACACAATTCGTGAGCAACTAAAGCACCTGTAATACCAGAACCAATTATCGCAACATCAATGCTACAATGATTTCGAAGTGGTTGATATAAATCAAAGAATTCATTTTTCACAATCCAATAAGGTAATCCAGAATGTAAATCCAT
>NZ_CALGVK010000058.1:0-4481 GCF_937930195.1 uncultured Empedobacter sp. | reverse complement strand
CTTCGCATAGAATTAGAATAAATCTAAATAATCTGATGGGAGATAAAGTGAAAATTGCGAAAGAGAAATTCATCTTAAAAAAGAAAGAATTTGTGACACCACATCTTATTCGCGTTCATTTAGAAAATAATGATGTGTCTTTTTTTGAAGATACAACTTTAGGAGGAACGTGTAAATTGCTTTTTCCACCGCTTGGAATCCGAGATATTCACTATGCTGAATATGATGAGGAGAACAAGAAATGGATTTCACCATCAGAAAAATTCAAACCAGTTTCTCGCACTTACACATTGCGAAATATAGATGCTGAAAACAATGTGATTGTGATAGATATTGCAAATCATGGGTTGAATGGTCCTGGATCTCGTTGGGCAAATGAAGCAAGAGAAGGCGATATGATTGGAGTTTCGATGAAATCGAAAAAGAAAGAATTAGCGCCAAAAACAGATTTCATTTTCTTAGCGGCTGATTTAACAGGTTTACCCGTAATTTCTGCTATTATAGAATCATTGCCTGCAAAAACAAACGGAGTTGTTTGTATTGAAGTTCCATCTGAAGAAGATATTCATCCAATTGAAACCAAAGCAAATTTAGAGTTTAAATGGATAGTGAATCAACATGTAGGTAATGGAACCGCTTTATATAGTTTAACAAAAAAACAAATCTTTCCGAAACGTAAAGATGGGAAACGTTATGCTTATGTGGCGGGAGAATCAAAATCTATAAAAGAAATTAAATCCTTTTTTAAAGATGATTTAGAATGGAAAAAAGACGAATTTTATTGTACATCACATTGGAAAGCTGGGAAAGCGGAGAAAAATGCATTAGAAGATTGTCACGATAAAATTGAACAAGAATTACTGGTTAGGGTTTTCTAAGTTATTTCGTAACTTTCAACTTTACATATTCTACCTTCCATAAATTCTGTGCAAATAGACATGGAGAAAAAAGCGTTAGAAAGAAGAATAAATATTTATTTTTCATTTTGTAAACGTTTAATCATTAAAGTAATAATAATATTTGTGAGGGTTAGTGATACTTTCTTTAATTTTTATCTTTTTTAATTCTTCAAGTGGAATTAACGTGTTCCAATTCGGATTTTTCGGAAAGATAAAATGTATCTTTTTTTTCTGTGATTATTTTATTTAATCTCCATCCATTTTCCATGTTTGAGTCTATTTTTCAATTTTACGATTTTTTGATAATACAAAATCTAAATCAGCAAAAGCATCTTTCACAAAAAATACGTTAAAAATATAAATTAAAGGAAATAGAAGCAAAAAGCATAATAGTCGAAAAACTAAAGGTCCTTTTTCCCATAAAAAAGAGATTAATCCGGCAAATAATATACTTATTACGCATCTCATTAATTCATACTCCATTGTAGTTGAATTAAGTAAATAATATTTTTCATATGCTCTCAAATCAATAAATAGTGAGATAAAGTAGATTATAATAAATAGAACGTTTATAACGACAAACACTTTTTTATTCATTATTCCTGATCAATTATTAACTAAATATAATAAAAAAAAGCGATTCAAAATTGAATCGCTTTTCCTGTATTGAAAATTATTTCTTTTGAGAAGTTTTTCCTTTATTCTTGACATATTTCTCTAACCATTGATCTTGTTCCCACAACATATGTAAAACATTTTCTTTGGCAGCATAACCATGCGATTCTTTTGGTAATAACACCAAACGAGTTGTTGCACCTAAACCTTTTAAAGCATTAAAATATCGCTCAGATTGCATAGGGAAAGTTCCTGTATTGTTATCAGAATCACCATGAATTAACAACAATGGTGTTTTCATTTTTTCGGCATTCATAAATGGAGACATTGTATTGTAAACCTCTGGTGCTTCCCAATAATTACGTTGTTCTGATTGGAATCCAAAAGGTGTTAATGTACGATTATAAGCTCCTGAACGTGCAATACCTGCTGCAAATAAATTAGAGTGTGATAATAAATTTGCTGTCATAAATGCACCATAAGAATGTCCACCAACAGCAACTTTTTCTCGATCAATAAAACCTAAAGCATCAACTGCATCAATAGCTGCTTTTGCATTTGCAACCAATTGCGGAACGAACGTATCGTTTGGCTCTTCTTTTCCTTCTCCAATAATTGGGAATGCGGCATCATCTAAAACGGCATAACCTCTCAACGCCCAGAAAATAGGACCTCCGTATGATGGCGAAGTAAATTTATTCTCAGAAGTTGTGACTTGTCCAGCTGTTGCTGCATCTTTAAACTCGCGAGGATAAGCCCACATTAACATTGGTAACTTTTCTTTTTTCGTTTTATCGTAGTTTGGAGGTAAATATAAAGTTCCTGATAATTCTACTCCATCAGCACGTTTGTATGTAATTAATTCTTTCGAAACTTGGTTCATCGCCTCAAAAGGATTTTTTGTAAATGTTACTTGTTTTGGCTTTCCTCCTTTTTGGAAAATATTACGTACATATAAATTAGGATAATCAGTTTTAGACTGAATTTGCTCTAATATAATTCCTTTCTTTGGATCAATTACACGTGCGATTACTTCTAACTTATCTGATTTTTGTGCTCTCCATAAACGAGAAGTTTTTTGTGTTTTGATGTCAAAATCATCCACAAAAGGTAAGATTCCATCAGCAGAAACTCCATCACCAACTAACATCAATTTTCCTTTGTTAATCGAAAGAACATTGTAACCATACTCATTTATTTCTGTTACAAAACTTCCTGGATTGTTGTATGCATCTTGTGTATTTCGACTAAAGAAACGTGTTGGTTCTTGCTTTGGATTAGAAGGATTAAAAGTATAATAACTTTCGTTTCGAGTATTGTACCATGCATCACGAATCAAAGCGACCTCATCATTCCCCCAAGTTACGCCTCTGTAACGATCTTTTATTTTTACTAATAATTCTTTGTTAGCAGTAAAAGGCGCAGCAACTTGATAAAGAGCATCACGGTATTCTGCAGGTTTGTTAGCATCACCTCCATCTAAAGCTTCTACCCAGTACAATGTATTTGGTTTGTCTGCTCGCCAATATAAACCTCTTTTCCCCATAATGGTAGAAGAAAATCCTTTTGGAACTACTTCTTGTAATTCTTTGTAATCAACTTCTTTTACTAACTTTCCATTGATATCATAGACAACATCTGTAGATGGAAAACTACTGTAGGTTACTAAATAAGAGAACGGTTTTTTGATTTCATTTACCAAAACATACTGTCCGTCTGGAGATGTAGAAATATTTGTATACATCGCTGCATCTTTCCATTTTGATTTTGCTCCCGTTTCGATGTTTACTTTCACTAATTCGGAAATAGCTAATTGCTCGAAATTAAACTCATCTGTTTTATTTTTCAACAAATCTTGGTAAGTTCTATTTTGAGCTTCTTTTCCGTCAGCTACAGAAACTGTTGGTCCTGTTGCGATTGCATCTTTTGTATCAATTAACGCTTTTTTAGAAGCTGGAATTACATTAACAATCAGCTCACTATCAGAAACCCAACTAAAAGGACGACCTAAGTTTGCATTCAATTTATCTTCGTAAACTTTTGTTGCCGATTGATTTTTAACATCAATCACCCACAATTCTACTCCTTTATCTGTAGTATTTGTAACCGCAAATTTAGATTGAGATTTGTTCCAAGATTGATTCGAAAAACGTCCTTTTGCAGGTAAACCAGCTATCGATTTTTCTTTTGAAGTTTTTAAATCAAAAAAAGTGATTTTCTCACTAAATGTTTCACGCGAATTAATATTCGTTACAGGATTAATTCGCAACCCTGCTAAACGTAACTCTGTTTCTGACAATTCATTAATCGTTTTGTAACGACTTCTGTACGATAAAAAAGCATTCTCTGCTTTACGATCCGTAGAAATTGATGGTGGCATATCTGCCTCCGCTAATTGCAAGATTTCTTGAGGCGGTAATTGAAACGTAACATTTTCTTGTGCTTTTACCGATGTTCCTATTGTCATCGCTAAAAACAATAATGAATAAACAATTTTCTTCATGTGTTTTTAAGATTTTACATCATAAAGATATTGAAACTTTGTAAATCTTAAGTAAAGAAATTAATTATCTATAAAAAAAGACAACTCACCTTATGATGAATCGTCTTTAGTATTTATCTTCTTTTTCCAAATTTTCCTCCTTTGGTATTCGTTGGCGGTTTACTTTTTCCAACTCTTGCTTGCGTTGTTGGTTTTTTTGCTGGTTTTTTGATTGATTTTCCTTTCGAATCTTTAAAATCTGGTGAAATTTCTTTGGTTTTCTTCGCAGATGATTTCTTTGACTTTTGCTGTTGAGTTTTTTCAGCATGTTTTTCAGAGTCGGCTGTTAATCGATTTAATTCTGCTAATTCTTCTGATGTTAAATCTCGGTATTGACCAAGCGGAACATTCAACGTTAAGTTCATAATTCGAACACGTTCTAACTTTTTCACCGAATACCCAAAATACTCGCACATACGACGAAT
>NZ_CALGVK010000057.1:0-20518 GCF_937930195.1 uncultured Empedobacter sp. | reverse complement strand
GTCATGTTTTGTGGCAAATGGCTCTATCAGTGTCTTTACTTACTTTGTTGCATGGCGCGCAATGTACAATATGGGCAGCTGCTTTTTATTTTAATCCTAATATTGATAATTTATATAGTTTTCAAGAAGCGCTTTATTTTTCATTTATAACATTTACAACAGTAGGTTATGGTGATGTAGTGATTGATAGCGAATGGAAAATATTGGCTGGTTTAGAAGCTATCAATGGAATTATGATGGTTGGTTGGTCGACTGCGTTGATGTTTTCTTATTTGCAAATCATTTTGAAAAAAAATATATCTGAATAAAAAAATCCGTTTCTTCAGTATTAAAGAAACGGATTTACTAATTTAATTTTATTTAATATTTATCTTTTTCTAATTTTTCCTTCAATTCTTTATAATAAGCTGGCGCATTCGGATCTTTTTCTAAAGCTGTATTTACCCATTTTATTGCTTGATTTCGATCTAATTTATTTGAATAATAGAAATTAGCTGAATTATAAAAATCTCTTGCAGATGAATTTTCGTTTAATTGTTCTCCAATCATTTTTAATACCGTATTAATTGTATTTGTTTCTATTTCCAATACAACGTTTACGTTATCCCAAGCCATTACCAAATTTGCAGATTTTTGCGTCACATTTGTAAAACGAATCTCGAACGTTTCGGTTTTATTATTCATGGACTTTGTTGATGGCGCTTTTACTTTCAATGCAACATTAGATTCGTTCCATTCCTTTGGATTTCCCCAGTTTTTAGTGTCTTTGTAAAATATCACATCCCAATCTTCTTTAGTTGGAATTGTATACAACGCATATTCACCAGCGGCCAAATCTTGTCCATTTACCTTAATGGGTTGATCAAATTTAATCACCGTATTTTCGTTTGCACCTGTACGCCAAACTTCTCCGTAAGGAACTAATTTTCCGAAAACCTTTCTTTCATTTACATTTGGTCGATTGTATTCTACTTCAATTTCAGTTAATCCCACTTTTTGTTCAACTTCTGCGTGAGAACTTACCGAAGGAAATTTCATTTGTGCAAAAGCACAACTTCCTATGAATAATGCGAAGACAGTTGATGTTATTTTCATATAAATTATTTTTTATTTTTTATTTTATCTGTTTTTTTGTCGTATCCATACGGGCAATGTTTGCAACCACTTTTACAACAATATCCTCTTTTTTTAAGGTATTGTGCAGTGAAAATTCTAAAACCTTCTGGAGATAAATAATAATCTCCTTCTTCAAACTTCTTCATTTCTAATGCTGTGAAATTACAACTTTTATCAATTATTTTTCATCAATATCATGATGATAATACTTAGTCGATTCCTATAAAGTTACGATTTTTAAAGCTTTTTTTAATCAATATCTCTCAGATTGCTTAATTTTGACACAGAATCGAGTTAGTAAATCATGTTTGTAGTTGTTTTGAATCGTTTATTTCGCAAGAACTTTATTGGAATTACCATTTTTCCGTTTATTTTTTTGAGAGATAAAAAATTAAAGAATGATACTGTTTTAATCAATCATGAAACCATTCATATTATTCAACAACTCGAACTTTTAGTTGTCTTTTTTTATCCTTTTTATTTGATAGAATATATGATTCGATTAGTTCAATACCGTGATCAACACAAAGCGTATCGAAATATTAGTTTTGAGCGTGAAGCGTATGCAAATGATCATAATTTGAATTATTTAAAAGAACGAAAATTTTATAGTTTTCTAAAATATTTGTAAATGATTTGGAACGATTATAAAGCTCAAATACAGCCGATTGATATTACGCATATAACTTCTCAGAAAATTCAACTTTCTATTTTGAGAGAAGATTTAATTCATCCTGAAATTTCTGGAAATAAATACCGAAAACTAAAATATAATTTTATTGAAGCTGAAAAATTGGGTTTCAAAAAATTAGTAACATTTGGAGGTGCTTTTTCTAATCATATAGCAGCGACTGCTGCGGCAGGTAAAATTAATGATTTCGAAACAATAGGCATTATACGAGGAGAAGAGTTAATTGATAAAATTGATGAAAATCCAACCTTACGTTTTGCTGAAAAATGCGGAATGCAGTTGCATTTTATTTCGAGAGAAGAGTATAGGAAAAAAGATGAAATTAAATTTTTAGATGATTTAAATACTAAATATCCAGACGCTTACGTTATTCCAGAAGGAGGTACAAATGAGTTAGCTATAAAAGGTTGCGAAGAAATTTTGTATGCAGATTGTTTCGATTTCGATTATATTGCTTCGGCGATCGGAACTTGTGGAACAATTGCTGGTTTGATTGAAAGTTCTAAATTGCATCAAAAAATAATAGGCTTTCCAAGTTTAAAAGGGAATTTTATTCCAAAAGAGATAGAAAAATTGACAAATAAAACGAATTTTACTATTTTTAACGAATATCATTTTGGCGGATATGGAAAAGTTTCGGATGATTTAATTACTTTTGTAAATGATTTCAAGCGAATTAACCATATTCAATTGGATCCTATTTATACAGGAAAAATGGTTTTTGGTATTTTCGAATTGATTAAAAATCATTATTTTAGTGATAACTCTAAAATTCTTATCGTTCATACAGGCGGACTACAAGGAATAGAAGGGATGAATAAACTTTTAAAAAAGAAGAATAAAAATATTATAGAATGAGAAAATTGTTGTACGTTTTTAGCTTTGTTTTGACCATCTCAACACAAGCCCAAGAAAGTAGAGACATAACTTACATTCGAAAACATGCTATTTTAGCTGTTGAAGAAATGCAACTTTACAAAGTTCCGGCAAGTATAACTTTAGCACAAGGTTTATTAGAAACAGGTGGAGGGCAAAGTAGATTAGCTGAGCAAGCAAATAATCATTTTGGTATAAAATGTAAAGGACCAGCAGAATGGTCGTTGGATAAACCAAGAATTTACCACGATGATGATGCAAAAGGCGAATGTTTCAGAAAGTATCTTTCAGTTGAAGAAAGTTACAGAGATCACTCAGAATTTTTGGCATTAAGACCCTATTATAAGGCTTTATTTAATTTGGATCCAACAGATTTTAAAGCTTGGGCTCATGGATTAAAAAAAGCTGGTTATGCAACAGATTCAAAATATGCGTTTAAATTAATCTCTCGAATAGAAAAATATAATTTAGATCAATTTGATAAGATTTCAGCTGAAGAAGTTTTTGCTAAGTTATACGCTTTATATAACAATCAAGATGATTTGATGTTAGCGAATAACTCTTCTAAACCGAAGAAAAATGAGCCTAAATCAATCAAAGAAGAAGTTATTTTAGCTTCTTACCAACCCAAAGAAAATATTGTAGAAAAGAATGAGCCTATTGTAAATAACAAAACGGTTGTTTATGAAACTCGTCCTCAAAATCCAACAACTCGCATCAAAAATCACAAGAATAACATTCCTTATATTGTTGCACAAGCTGGAGAAACGATAGCGACAATCTCTAAAACGTATAATAAAGTTCCTTCTGATATTGCGAATTTCAATGAAATACAAATGGGATCTAAGTTGAAAGATGGACAAATTGTATTTTTTGGAAAAAAGAAAACAAAAGGTTCTGATTATTCGTACAAAGTACAAGAAGGTGATGATATGTACACGATTTCTCAGCGTTTTGGCGTAAAAGTTAGTAGCTTATATAAACTGAATCGTATGGAGCCAGGTGCGCAACCTAAAGTTGGACAACGAATTAATTTAAAAACTAAAGTTAGAGCATAACTTACCTTATCAAACAAAAAAAGCTTCCTTTTGGAAGCTTTTTTTGTTTGATATATATTCAATACTATCATTTCTTGAAATATATTTTTTGACAACAATCGTTTGTATTATCAATTAACTTTTAGTGAAATTGATGTTCGAGATAATAATTGCAAAAATAATAACGGCAATTCCAGTCCATTGAATGGCTAAAACTTGTTCTTGTAAAACGATGAATGCCATGGTTACAGAAACGGGTAATTCTATAGAAGCAACAATACTTCCTAATCCTAAACCTGTATTTGGAAAACCTTTGTTTAATAAAATAGGAGGTAAAACTGTTCCAAATAAGGATAAAAACAATCCCCATGTATAGAAAATTTTCAGGTTGAGAGGATGAATTCCAGTTTTATCATCAGAAAAATTACGGTATAAACTCATTAAACTCTCTGAATAATAAGGTCCTAATTGGCTAAAAAACACAAATAATGCAACAATTATTCCTCCTCCATACAGCATATACAAACTTTTTTTGTAAGGAGGTAAATAATTCGCCATACTATTTGAAGTAAACATGGTTGTGGTAAATGAACAAGCTGCTAAGAACCCCCAGAATAATCCTTTTGGATTTAATTCTACGTCTTGGTTAATTAAGTTTGTAGCCATTGCGGTACCAATTAATACCAAAATCATAGCGATTAATTTTTTGGCCGAAGGAAATTTTTTAGTCAATATACTTTCCACCAAAATACTCAACCAAACTGTTTGCATCAACAGTACGATTGCAATTGATACATTGATATATTGAACTGATAAATAATAAAATAAACTCGTAAAACCTAACGATGTTCCTGCTAAAATAAGCCGTTTTTTATCTTTCGGTTTTACTTTTGGAATTGAGTTATTTTTATTCGCCATAATCAAATTAATAATCAATAAGGATATAATTCCTAAAACAAATTGTGAAGCTGTAACTTCTGCTGTCGTGTAGCCTTGATCGTAAGCGACTTTTACAAAAGTGGCAAGCATTCCGTAGAAGCTTGCGCCCATAGCGACAAACAAAACTCCCTTCAATAAATTTTTATTTTCCATAATTTTTTTTCACAAAAAAGGCTTGATTTTTTTAATCAAGCCGTGCAAGTTACTATATTTTTCACGAACTAAAAAAGTCCATTAATTTCTCCTTCTATCTTGTTGAAGATGAAACCTAAATCTTCTTTGTTTTCTACAAAATCTAAATGATCTACATCAATAACTAAAACTTTTCCTTCTTTGTAATTCGAAATCCATTTGTCATATTTATCATTCAAACGACTCAAATAATCAATACTAATAGAGTTTTCGTAATCACGGCCACGTTTCTGAATTTGAGCTACCAAAGTCGGAATAGAAGCTTTTAGGTAAATTAATAAATCAGGTGCTTCAACAAAACTTGTCATTAAGTTGAAAACACGCAAATAGTTATTGTAATCTCGTGTAGACAAAAGTCCCATATCATTTAAGTTGCTCGCAAAAATATGCGCATCTTCATAAATAGTACGGTCTTGGATAATATCTTTACCACTTTCTCTAATTTCTTTCACTTGATTGAAACGACTTCCTAAAAAGTAAATTTGCAAATTGAACGCCCATTTTTCCATATCATTGTAAAAATCATCCAAATAAGGATTCATTTCTACATCTTCAAATTGAGCTGTCCAGTTGTATTGTTTTGCTAAAAGATTTGTTAGAGTAGTTTTTCCTGCTCCAATATTTCCTGCGATCGCGATATGCATTTTCCAATTATTTTAACGATTGCAAATATACTAAAGCTTAATTTTCAAAACAAAATCTAAGCTGTTAACTCATAGAAAAATCTTTTATTAGAAAAAAATTATTCCGATTGATTTATGTGTTTTTATTCAAAAGAAATTAAAATTAATCTTTTGATTTGAGGAAACTTACAAGCAGTTGTTTTGATTTAAATTATTGATTATTAGTTGTTTTTATTTTAATATTTCGTAATTTTTTACCCTATTTCCATCAAACGTATAAAAGTTAGTTTCGTTAAAAGCCATACTTTTAATGTTTTTCAATTCTATAAGTGTAGTTGAATTTTGATTGATGATATTTTTCGAAATTAGCATATTGTCTTTTATGTAAAAAATAACATCTTTATAAAAATAGTAAGCGGAATCTTTGATATTTATCTCAAAATTAGATTTAAAATTACCATAATCATCATAGATGTAAATTGTTTGTTGACTTTTTAAGTAAACTAAATTTTTATATACATGAATTTTTTCAATGGATTGATCGTTATTTTTCAAATAAATCTGCTTTGAAATTAGAATAGGTTTCTGCAATTGATAATTAAAATAAACCAATTTATTTCCGATAATATCATAAAACCAACAAAATTGATTGTCAACCACTTTTAATGCAATTGGCATATAATCGGTCGATTTTAATTGAATCATATCTTGAATAGAGTTAAGATTCTCATCCAAAATGGTGATTTGATTAAAATTTGAATAGATATAAGTTCTTAACGGATTTCCTGTGTCAACAGTTGTGATTACATTTTTTAAATCAACAATTTTGTTTTTATTCGACTGAAATATTTTTTCAATTTTCGTATCCGAAATCAAATAGAGCGAATTATTAAGATCGGTATCAATTGTATTTACAGTTTTGTTATTGGTTATAAGCGAATCTTTCAATACAAATTTCTGCGCTAAAACATTTAAACATACCGTAACAAAAATGATGGATAAAATGGACTTCATTTACTTGAAAATTACTTCGTAACCAAATCTACAAATTGAGAGTAGGATTACCAAAATAAATATGTAACGAATGAATTTGTTTCCTTTGTTGATGGCTAATTTTGCTCCAATAAAACCACCTAAAGCATTACAAACAGCCATTGGTATAGCGATTTTCCAAATAATTTGTCCTTTGATTAAAAACAAACAAATCGAACCAAAGTTGGTAGCTAAGTTAATCAGTTTAGCATTAGTATTTGCTTTCAGGAAGTCCATTCCAAGTAATGTCACAAATCCTAAAATAAAAAATGTGCCCGTAGCAGGACCAATAAAACCATCATAAAAACCAACAGAAATACTTACGATACAACCATTTATAATTGCGTTATGATAGGGGATTTTGCGTTCAGTTGCTTGGCCAAAATCTTTTTTGAAAATGGTATAAATAGCTAGAATGATTAAAATGACAAGTAAAACAGGTTTCATGAAATCGTTGTCAATAACCGTCAATAATTGCGAACCTAAAAATGCAGAAATAAAGGCACAAGTTGCCATGATAGCAAAGAGTTTCCAATCTATTTTTACTTTCTTTAAATATTGAGAAGTCGCTAAAGCTGTTCCACTAAATGCAGGAATTTTTAGTGTTCCGATAACCGTAGAAACGGGTAAATTTGGTAAGAAAGCCAGGGATAAAGGTGTTTGGATTAAACCACCTCCACCAACAATAGAGTCGATAAAGCCAGCAAAAAATGCAGCAGTACACAGATAAAATAGAATTTCGATTTCCAAAACTGAAAAATTTTGGCAAAGGTAAAACTTGAAACTTGAATTAGATGTGTTTTGAAATTTTATTTTGTGACCACGATGAGATTCGAACTCATACTGTCAGAACCGGAATCTGATATTCTATCCATTAAATTACGCAGCCTAATAAAATATTGACAAATATAGATAAATAGAGAGATATATTTAAATTACTTGTCTGAAATTTCGATGTTGAGTTGCTGTAAAATAATCTCGAAAAATTTGATTAATTTCTTCATTTGATTTTGAGGCTTTTATACCAAGCTGTGGATAAATTGATATGATATGTTGTGTAATCTGTGCTACGGTCTCAATTCCAAAAGCATGAATTTCAGTGTCTATTTTATCTAAAATAAAAGAATTATTGGCTAATAAATCTTCTATATGTTTAGCATATTCATTAGATTTTGACGTACAGTTTTTTAGAAATTTATCAAAGTTAGAAAGTTGATTTGAAGGTATAATTTCTATACTTTTTTCGATAAAATGTTCCGCCATTCCGATATAATTAACCAATAAAGTTAAATCTGCAAAAATTCTAAATGGCACTTTTTCGACTAAATCATCACTGTAAAAATGATTGTAAATAAAGCTATAATCTTGATGAACGACTTGATTTTTAACCTCGAAACTATGAGAGGAAGTTGCAATCATCCCCATTGATTTCCATGTCGAAATTAATTGTACTTGTGATTTATCTAAAATGAAAGAGATGAATTTTGGCTCATTGTTTTCATCAAGAACTTCTTTTCCTTTCTCTAAAATTTTCGCATTTATCGTAAAATGAGTGAGGTAAGGCGCGCCAGTTGCATAATGCCACAAACCATTTATGATATAATTTTCTCCTATCTTTTCTGCCGTACCTCCCAACATACCACTACCGCCGAAACAAGTTTTTTGAGTAGAAAATAAATCAAATGCAATATTGGGTTGAAGATTTCTTGAGAAATAATTTGCGCCACTACATAAGGTAACAAACCAGCCTAAACTTCCATCAATTTTAGCAACTGATTGAAGAATTTTTAATCCTTCGGAAAAAGGTAACCCAAGTCCGTTGTATTGTTTTGGCACCCAGATATTCAACCAATTCTGATTGTAAATATAATCGAGAACCGTTTGGTTGAACGTTTCTTTATTCAATAATTCTTTTCGAAGTGAATTGATATTATGCATTGTTTTGGTTTAAAATTTTCTTCCAATTAAAATATCCAGAAATGGCAACGCAGAATAAAATCAAGGATAAAACAGCGTATAGGTACAAATCTTTGTGAATCATCAACGGGATAGAAATAATATTACTAATGTTAAGAAGAATCCAATTTTCGAGTTTTCGTTTTGCCATCAACCACATGCCTGCCCATGCAAATGCACTAACCAAAGAATCCCAAATAGGAACATCCGAATCTGTGAAATGCGTTAATACCAAATAAAATATTCCGAAACTACCTAAGACGATTCCTGAAACAATTTTCCATTCTTTTTTATTGGTTTTTGTAATTTCTATTTCGTGAGTTTGTTTTCCGTATTTCCAATACAACCAACCATAAATACTCATTATCAAATAATAAATATTTAACGTAAATTCGGCATATAGCTTCGAATTAAACATGACGAAAAGTGTCAAAATAATCCCAGCAATTCCGAAAAGATAATTTTTAGGATTATTAAATCTCGCCAAAAGGACTTGAAAAATTGAAAAAGTAACACCCAGCCATTCTAACCAAGTAGTTTGTAAAATAATTTCCTTCATCATAATATTTTTGTTGATGAGGAGATAGAAGTTATTGCTAACATCAATCCCTCCGCCAGTATTACCTGGATCAGGTGTAGAACAAAATGTTCTTGGGTATATTCTCAGCCAATTTTTAGCACCCCATTGAATTGCGAAGATGGAAAGATCTGTAGAGATTTCCAAAAGAAAAGGTTAAAAAATTAATCGTTTAATAATTCTGGACGTTTAGATTTTGATAAAGTTAAGATAACTAAATTGTATGAATCTTTTATCCATTGTTTTAGTTGAGTATCTTTTACATCTTGGTTGATTTTTACCGTATTCCAATGTTTTTTGTTCATGTGATATCCTGGATTTACTGCTTCATAAATTGATCTTAATTCTATTGCTTTATCAGGATCACATTTAATATTTACTGAATCAAATTCATCAATATTACACAAACAAAACATTTTACCCGCAATATAGAAAACCAGTGTCGCTTGATCAAAAGGAAATTTTTCTTCTACCAAAGGTAACCCTAAACAAAAATCTCTTAACTCTTCAATGTGCATCGTTTAACAATTTTTAAGTAAGGTACAAATAAAACGAAAACGACCTTGCAAACAAGGTCGTTTTCTATAAAATATGAAATGTAACTGCAATTAGTTGACATCCCACCAAACACGCGTATTGATATCGTCAGCTCCCATTTGTTGAATGGCCTGTTGGTAGCCTTCAGGGTTGTAATTTCTGACACTTGTTGGATAAAGTAAACGTCGAGGCATTTTCTGATCATTCAACATCGTTGAAGTTTTTGGTAGAGTAGGGAATCCTGTACGTTTATATTCAAACCATTGTTGGTAATCAGTAAAGAACAAAGCAAAATATTTTTGTTCGATAATACGTTCTAAAGAATTATTGTATTTTATTTTTTCGTGTTCTAAGAATTCTGTAGTGGGCTCGGAGTTTGTCCACAAAACGACAGCTGCTCTAACAGCATTTTCATAATGTGTTTTTGCATCGCCACCTAATCCTTTTTGAGCAATTTCGGCTTTAATAAATTCTACTTCTGCATAAGTCATCAACGGAATTTTCATAGGTGCAACAACAATTGCATTATTCGGTGATGAAGGATTGAATTTAAAATCTGAACTATTTCCTTCATAAGCAGCAGGAACACCCTTATAACCTAATGAAGAACCATCAAGATTAGAAGCTTTGTTCACTAAAAATGGTAAACGAGGATCGTTTGTTTCGTTCATTTTATCTACAAAAAATTCGGTAAATGTACGACTATCTCTATAATCTTGTTCTCTTGGCCAAGGCGATAAACTTGGTGCTAAACCAGAAATTTGTAGGATAGCAGATTCAGATTCAGTTTCGAAAACTGGATAAGTTGTCGGATTGTCGATCATTTTTTTGATCTCTGTTAATGCAGAAGCGTCACGATTAGAGATTCTTAGCAATAATCTCATTTTTAATGAATTGGTGAATTTTTTCCAACGTGTAATATTGATATTTTTTTCACTGCTTGGGAATAATATATCACTACCATATTTTAATCCCAAATTAGTCACATATAACTGATTTGCTTGTTCTAAATCGTTTATTAATTGGTTGTAAATATCTTCTTGACGATCAAATTTTGGTTTTGTAATTCCTTCTTCTGCTTTTGCAGCTTCAGAAAAAGGAACGTCACCAAACATATCAGTTAAATTAGAAATAACTAATGAACGTAATGTAAGCGCGATTGCCTCGTAATTTACATCTCCTGCTTTTTGAGAAACTTTTAGCATTTCTTCTAAATTCACCAAATTTTTATACGCATTATTCCAAGTAGAATTACCTGTTCCATTGGTTACGTCGTAGCGATGAAGTCCCATTGCATTACTTGGATAAGGAAAATGAACTTGCATTAATTGCGCTGTGATATCGTAGTTTTTTAATACGTTGTTTTCTGCTAAATCATAAATAACAGGATTTAAAACTGAACCAGAATTTATTTCAGTGATTAAGTTAGGATCTTCGTTAGCTTTCTCAAAATCATTTGTACAAGAGAAAGTAGTTGATATAATGGTTAAGGCGAAAAATAGTTTGATTGAAATCTTTTTCATTTTAATAAATTGAATGTTGTAAATTATAACGAAGCTTTTAATGTAATTCCGTACGTTGCAGTTGAAGGCATTTGTCCCATTTCAACTCCAGGAACATATGTACTTCCGTTTAATGATGCTGTTTCAGGGTCGTATAAAGGGAAATCACTAATAGTAAATAAATCGCGGCCATATACAGTTAGAGATAAAGCTTCTAAACCTGTTTTAGATAATAATCGTTTAGGGAAATCGAACGTTAAACTAACATCTCTTAATTTTAAATATGATGCATCGAAAGAATTAGATTCGACGTTTGCTCTTCGGTTATATTCTTTATAATAAGTCGCTACATCAGTTTTTGTTGTATTCTGAGAATAAGTTCCATCAGGGTTTAAAACTACTCCATCACCAATGATAAAACCATCTTCTCGACCAGGTAAAGAATCAGCTAATTTTCCTTGTTCCATCATTTTGTGATATGTTTGAGAATAAACAATTCCACCATATTGACCATCTAAAGTAAAACTGAATCGGAATGTTTTAAATTTGATTTCGTTTGTGAATCCTGCTCTCCATTTTGGTGTAGCGTCACCAACATATTCATTCAGTCCATTTTTGATTGGAACACCAGTTTTTGCATCATAGATAATTTGTCCAGCTTCATTGCGAACAAATTTTTCTCCATACAAAGCAGTAGAAGAACCTCCGACTTTCGCAATTTGATAAACCGTTCCTGATTGTCCTAAAATCATTTGATCATCCTCAATTCCTTCTACCAAAGATTTTACTGTGTTTTCATTTTTAGTCCAAGTTCCAGTCATTTTCCAGCTGAAATCATTTGTTTTAATTGGTGTATATGAAGCAGCTAACTCAATTCCTCGGTTTTCAATTTCACCACCATTTACAACTCTTTTCGAGTATCCAGTTGTGATATCATTTGGTAATTCGAAGATTTGATTTTTTGTACTTTGTTGGTAAAGTGTAAAATCTATACTTAATCTTTTCTTGAATAATAATGCTTCAAAACCAGTTTCCCAAGATGTAGTAGATTCTGGTTTGATATCTGGATTGAATAATCTGCCTGGAACAACTGCAGATCCAGCAAAATCGCTTTGACTATAATATCTACTTGTCCATCCTGTTGTACCTCCGTTACCAACTTTCGCAAATGATAATCGATATTTTAAATAGTTGACAGGTCCTTTTATTTTGAATAGATCTGATAAAATAAAACTTGATGAAACAGAAGGGTAAAAGAAAGAACTGTATTTTAACGCTACAGAAGAGTTCCAATCATTACGACCTGTGATATCGACAAATATCATGTCTTTCCAGCCAAAAGATGCCATACCATATAATGAATTTTCTTTTAAATTTGAATCATACGTTCTTGCAAAAGGAGAAGTTAAGCCATTTGCGAGTTTGTACACTCCAGGCGATGCTAATCCATCAACCCATGCGGTTAAATTTCTGTATTCATAATTTTTTCTATTACCTCCAATATTCGCACTGAAACCGAAATCACCCCACTTATCTGTATAATTCATTAAGAAATCGATATTTGTTTCTGTCTTAGAAATATCTTGTCTTTTGTAATATCCATTTGGTGTACGATTCATATCAAACGGACGTTTTTGTTCGCGCAATTGTGTATAGGTATTAATGGCAGGACGTAACATTAAACTTAACTTGTTACTCAACTTGAAATCAGCTCTAATATTTCCGACAAGTTGATTGCTACTCATAGGATTAACCGCTTCGTAAGCAATTGCGTAAGGATTATCCATATACGAACTAAAAGGACGAATTATTTTTACACCATCATAATTATTTTTCCAAATTGGTTTGTACCAATTCAAATCTACGTTTGGATTTTGAAAAATCATGAAATATGCAATCGAACCATTGTTGTAACCCGTTCCTGGTAAGTTGTCACTCGTTTTACGAGTATAGTTTAATGCAGTCGATACTTTGATGCGATCACTTACTTGATAATTACCATTTATTGCAGCAGTGTAGTTTTCGTAGCCTGTATTTGGCATAATCCAACTATTTTTTTGATGTCCAATAGAAGCTCTAATACTTCCTTTGTCATCACCACCCGAAAGAGTTACAGCATTGCTAAACGTAAAACCTGTTTCCCAAAAACTTTTTCTGTTGTCTTTGTATGGACGCCACAGCGTTCGTTCAAGGCCTTGTTTTTCTAAATTTGGATCGTATTGATAGAAATATTGACCATCAAATTTTGGTCCAAAAGCAGATGATGTACTTCCTGTGTTTGGTCCATCCTCAGAAGCTTGGTACGAGTAATATGGATTACCATTTTTGTCAAAACTTTTTCCCGCTCCTTGTCCATATTCGTATTGAAAATCTGGCCAATTATTTATAACATCTATTGCAACAGTTGATTTATATTCTAAGCCTAATTTTTTTCCTTTTTTACCAGATTTAGTTGTGATGATTAAAGCTCCATTTGCAGCTTTGTTTCCATATAAGGCAGCAGCGGCAGGTCCTTTTAAAACGGTTACACTTTCGATGTCAGATTGGTTAATATCAGAAATTCCATTTCCAAAATCAATCGGAGAATCATCACCCATATAAGCAGTGCTATTTCCAGATGATGTCATTTCAGTACTCATCGGAACGCCATCAATTACTATTAATGCATAGTTTTTTGATTGATCAATAGAGTTTGCTCCACGTAAAATTATTTGTTGTGAATTAATTGGTCCATTACCACCCGAAATAATATTTAGACCAGCAACTTTTCCTTTTAATCCAGAAGACCAGTTATTTGCTTCCGCGGTAGCAAGTTCCTCCGAACCTATATTTTGTTGCGCAAATCCTAATTTTTTTTGTTCACGTTTTATTCCCAAAGCCGTTACAATAACCTCATTCAATTGATTGGCTTCTTCTTGTAAAGTTACTTTTACTTGAGAACTATCTTTTGGCGAATATTCGACATATTTGTGTTGAGAAGAATTAATGATTAAAGTTGGCTGTGCAACATTTGTCGCTAAAAATTCAAAAAAACCATTTTCATCTGTAAATGTTTTGTATGAAGTTCCTTTGATGATTATCTCTACATCAGCTAAACCAAACCCATTTTGATCAACGATTTGACCTTTTATTGGATTTTGATAGTGCGAAATAGATAGATGAGAAATTGTATTATCGTAAGTTTTAGCATTGGCGTGTAAACTTAAAAATCCACCAAGTAGGAGTAGTGGTAATTTTAATTGCTTCATATCTATGGAAATAAATTGTTTATGTGTTAAAAATTTTAACAAAACTAATTCATCTATTTGTGAAGTTGTTTAACTTAGGATTAAGAGATTTTTAAGTTAACATTACTAAAATAGAGGGTTTGAAGATGTTTTTACATTGAAGTAAAGGTTTGTTGATTTTAATTTAACGTAAATAAATTTCATGTTTTTTATCAAAAAAAAGCCACTCCAAACGAAGCGGCTTATCAAGATATCTAAAGACTTGTTATTTAATTACTTCAAAAGAAGATTTTTCTATGAATGTGTTTCCGTATAAATCTGTTGCACGAACTTCTATTTGATGTGTGCCAACTTGTAATTTATTAGGTAAACGAACCGACCAAATATGTGTTGAAATTTCTGGAGCAGAAGGTCTATTTCCTATATTAGTAATTTCGGCCTTATCAATTCTTACAATTGTTTCCATGTAATTATAATCAACCGTCGGATCCCACTTCATTTTTTTCCATTCACCATTATTCACTCTATATTCAACCGTATTCGATTCGTGTCCCATAAAAAAGTTAGCATAAAGAAACGCACGCTTACGCTTTCCTTCTTTTACTTTTTGGGTATGATACAAATCTATTTGACGCTCTTTTTTATCATTTGCTACCTTATAGTCAAATTTATATTGATTGCCATCTACATGTAAAAATGCATAACCTTTTGGCGTTCCATCTCGCATAGTAGAAGTCGGCACTCCTTTTGCATCTTTTGGACCAGAATACCAATCGCCCGAAGTAGTTCCAACATTATATTCATGATGAGGTTTTTCTTGTTGCCAACCATCATTATTTGCATAATAAATTTGCTCTTGATAGTGCGTATGTGCTGACATTGAAACCGTATTTGGGTATTCTTTCAACAAGCCGAATAATTGATTTCTATCCTCAGGACGTATATTTCGTAAAGGAATATGAAAGGCTAAAACGATTAAGTGATCTTTTGGAACAAATTTTAAATCATTTTTGATAAATTCTAATTGATCAGGACGAAATCCTCCCCAATAACTTTTTCCATCACGAGGATCTGGATACAAAATATCATCTAACACTATAAAATGCGCTTTACCTATCGTATAAGAATAGTTGTTTGGGCCAAAATTTTTCTCATATGTTTCATCAGAATATCGATCTTCTTTTGCATCATAATTCATGTCATGGTTTCCCATTACATTGTACCATGGCAAACCAACTTTCGATACAGCCTTGATATAAGGTGGATGAAGATCTAAATCATCGCCTACTAAATCCCCCAACGAAATCCCAAATTCCATTCCTTTGATTTCTTTTACATCATCAATAATTCCTTTCGAAAAATACTCGATTTCTTCTTGTGTGTAAGCTTGTGGATCTCCAAATATGACAGCCGAAAATTTATCGTTTTCTTGTGTCGGGATTAATGCGAAATCTATGCTTTTTGGCGTTTTACCAGTTGGTGCAGATCCTGCAAATTCTAATTGAGGCGAACCGTTTGGTTTGTTAATATAAAAAAATTGAGGTTGGTTAAATTCGTTTGTCGGAACTTTATAATTGTTAGGTTTTACAACAAATAAAATGGTTTCGTCATCTATTTCAATGTTGTATTCTCCCTTTTCATTTGTCGAAACAACCTGTTTTCCGTTACTAACTTGAACGTTAGCTAAGCGTTTTTCAGATTTATCAAATTTATTGTTTTGATTTTTATCTTCGTAAACGATTCCTTTTGCAATTTGTTGGGCGTGAACAGAAGTGAATAATCCTCCTAAAAATACCAGCGATAAAACTATTTTTTTCATGATGTGAATTTGTTTTGTAATGCTGCAAAATTCAGTATTTATTAGTCGTTTTGGATTAACACAATAATAAGTAAAGATTAAATTATGGTAAAAAAATAAGTTGTAGTTAAAATCTTTATATAGGGAATTATGAAGGTTGTGAATAATTAAAATAAAAAATCGTTCAGAATTAATAATTCCGAACGATAATATGATAACATTTAATTTTAGATTCTTTGACGTAATATATTTTACCTAATTTGACATAGGTTTTAAGGATTTGTTCTAATTCTTTTTCAAGTTTAGCGTTTGAACTTATTTTATGATTAAATCTAACATAAGAAATGTCAAAAGCTGCACCAAAATTATGCGAACTGTCGTTGGATGATGCGTTTTTATTGATTCCTCTCAATCGATTTTGATCATGTAAAGTTCTTGTCATCGAAGTAACTACAAAAAAATTTTGTCCAGTTGTCTTTACAAAATCTCTTGCAATACTGCTCAAAATATCTCGACCTTTTGGAACAAGATAGGAATGACTATGCGTTAAATCGCCTACACGCCAGCCATAACCACGTTGTTTTATTTTGACTAATTTACCTTGGTTGATATATTTATTTAACATCTTATCTCCATCTATTAAGTCAAGTTTATGAGATTTTGCTGCATTCAGATGTTGAACATATTCTTTTGAAGGTTCTATGACTACTCGCTTTTGAGCATAACCAATAAAAGAATAGGAAACAAAAAACGCTATTAAAAATTGTTTCATGATTTTATCCTCTCTTGCAAAAATAGAAAAGAACTTTAATAAATTACATGGTTGTCGATTTAAATTGTTCTGGATTTCGAACGGTTACATGAAAACAACGTTGTCTATACTCTTTTATGTAGTAAATTTTTCCTTCATCTTGCAATTGTTTTAGAATAGCTTCTAAGTTGTCGCGATGTGTTTTACTGTACGTATATTTATTATTGAATTTTGTATAAGATAAATCGAACGATGCACCATAATTGTGTGTGCTTTCTCCTTTTGCAGCATTGCTATTAACTCGTCTCAAACTTGCTTGACTTTCCTCTGATCGAGTGAGAGAAGTTACCGCAATAGTTGCATTGTTTTCATCCAAAAATTTTGAAGCTATTTTTTCTAAAATAGTTTTTGCTTTAGTATTTAAAAAAGCTTTGCTATTAGTTAATTTTTCGATTGTGTAACCATTTCCTTCTTCAGGAATTGCAACTAATTTTTTTGTACTCACTAATTCATCAATATCACTAAAACTCTTTACAAGCGGAACATTGAAGGACTCGGCAGCGATTAAATGATCGCTATAGGTCACTTTTTTTGTTGTGATAGAAGTAGTTGAAGACGCAGTGTTTTCTGCTAATAAATAACTTTCTTGACTTTGAGCAGATAGGTAAATTCCGCTAAAAAGGCAAGAAAGAGCAATTAATTTTTTCATTTTTTAAATTTATTACGTCACAAAATTAAAAGTTACAGTTTAATAAAGACTTGTTAAAAATTATAATGTTTAGGTAAATTTTCTTTAAAATTATCTTAAATAAGTTCTCTAATTGGCATTATTAGATAAGTTTAGAGGAAATTGATGTATTTCTCTTTCTACATATAATATCCTTAAAAATGAAGACAAATACATGATATCCTACTTATTTCCTTATTTTTGTACTTATTATTCATTTTTATTTTTAGACCTATTTATCAAATGGCAAAAGTTAAAGTTGGAATGGTACAAATGACTTGTACTAATAACAAACAAGAAAATTTAAACAAAGCAATCGAACAAGTAAAAGTTGCAGCAGCTAAAGGCGCTCAAATTGTATGTTTGCAAGAATTGTTTACCTCATTATATTTTTGTGATGTCGAAGATTATGATAACTTCGATTTAGCAGAAACGATTCCTGGTCCATCAACAGATGCGTTATCAGTAGTAGCAAAAGAATTAGGCGTGGTAATTATTGCTTCTTTATTCGAGAAACGTGCACAAGGTTTATACCACAACACCACTGCAATTTTAGATGCTGATGGCGAATATTTAGGAAAATACCGCAAAATGCATATTCCAGATGATCCAGCCTTTTATGAAAAATTTTACTTTACTCCAGGTGATTTAGGTTACAAAGTTTTTGAGACTAAATTTGGTAAAATTGGTGTTTTAATTTGTTGGGATCAATGGTATCCAGAAGCAGCTCGTATAACAGCTCTTAAAGGTGCCGAAATTTTATTTTATCCAACAGCAATTGGTTGGGCAACTGATCAGGATGAAGAAACAAACGTAGATCAATACAACGCTTGGCAAACTATTCAGCGTTCACATGCTGTAGCAAATGGTGTTCCTGTTATTTCGGTAAATCGTGTTGGTTTCGAGCAAGATGGTGCAATGAAATTCTGGGGAGGATCTTTCGCAACAAACGCTCAAGGGAAATTGTTGTATTTGGCATCTCACGAAAATGAAGAAACAGAAGTGGTCGAATTAGATTTGAACGAATCTGACTTTTTCCGCAAACATTGGCCTTTTTTAAGAGATCGTCGTATCGATTCATATCAGCCAATTACAAAACGTTTTTTAGACGAAGATTAAGATAATTCATGAAAAAAGTATTTTCTCTTGTCACATTGATTGGAACGTTTGCATTTGGTCAAATAAAACCAATTCAAATAGATTCTATTAATTCTCATCTTTACGTTTATCAAACGTTTAATTCATTTCAAGGCATTGATTATAATGCGAATGGAATGTTTTTGATCACTGATAAAGGAATTGTTTTGTTTGACGTACCTTGGCAAAAATCTCAGTATCAAACAATGAATGATCTTGTATTAGAGAAATATCATTTACCAGTTATTGCTGTTTTTGTCACACATTCACACGAAGATAGAGCAGGAGATTTGAGCTTTTATAATGATTTGAATATCCCAACATACGCTTCATCTTTCACTAATTCTATTTTAAAAAAGGAAGGTAAAGCAACTTCGAAATTTGAAATAGAATTAGGTAAAACCTATAGATTTGGTAAAGAAAAATTTGTCATCGAATATTTTGGACAAGGTCATACAGCAGATAATCTTGTGGTTTGGTTTCCGAAATATAAGGTTTTGAATGGAGGTTGTTTGATCAAAGGAGCAGATGCAAAAAATTTAGGTTATATTGGTGAAGCTAATGTTACTGAATGGCCAAAAACAGTTCAGAAATTAGTAACGAAACACCCAAAAATTAATCAAGTTATTCCAGGTCATGATAATTGGAAAGCAAATGGGCATATAGAAAATACGTTTAAACTTTTAGAAAAATAACAAAAATTGAACACTATAGATACAACTCAATTTCCTAAAGATTTAGGATATCGTTTTCCTGCTGAATGGGAAGAACATGAAGCAACTTGGTTATCTTGGCCGCATAAAGAAGAATCTTGGCCAGATAGAATTCATTTGATTTATCCTGCATATGCTGAATTTATCGCCGAGCTAACAAAAGGTGAAAAAGTTCGTATCAATGTAAAAGATGAAGAAATGAAAACATTTGCTTTGTCTTTTATCGAAAAAACAAATGCAGATTTAGCACAAATTGAATTTTATTTTAACGAAACAAATGATGCATGGTGTCGAGATCATGGCCCTGCTTTCTTGTTGAATAGAAATAATACAGATCACCCAAAAGTAATTGTAGATTGGGGATTTAATGCTTGGGGAGGAAAATATCCACCATTTGATAATGATGATGTCGTACCTACAAAAATTGGAGCAACTTTCAATCTACCTGTTTTTCATCCAGGAATTATTATGGAAGGTGGAGCGGTTGAGTTTAATGGAAAAGAGACATTGATGACATCAAAATCTTGTTTATTAAATAAAAATCGTAACCCAACGTATAATCAAGAACAAATTGAAGAGTTCTTACGTAATTATTACGGAGTTTCGCAAATCCTTTGGGTTGAAGACGGTATTGTTGGTGATGATACAGATGGACATATTGATGATACCATTCGTTTTGTAAACGAAGATACTGTTTTGGCAGTTGTTGAGACAGATGAAACGGATGATAATTACGAATTATTACAAGTAAATCTTCGTCAATTACAAGAAATGAAATTAGCAGACGGTCGTCCTTTAAATATTATCGAAATTCCTATGCCAGATGCTGTTTATTGCGAAGGTGAGCGTTTACCTGCTTCGTATGCAAATTTCTATATTGCAAATAAATCGGTTATTGTACCAACCTATCGTTGTGCAAAGGATGCAATTGCATTAGACATTATTCAGAAATGTTTTCCAAATCGTCAAGTTGTAGGAATTGATTCTACAGATATTATTTGGGGATTAGGATCTTTTCATTGTTTGAGTCAACAAGAACCTAAAGTTTAAAAGAATAAATTTTAGAATAAACTATAAAGCTGAGTTT